>JBBROA010000009.1:0-57813 GCA_038229875.1 Thermoanaerobaculia bacterium
CCACGGCTCCGTCTTTCCGGCCGGTCACGATCTCCGCTGTCACCGAGAAGCCGGGCCGGATGGTGGGCGGCGGATCGTCGATCCGGATCTTGACCTTGAAGTTGATCGCTTCGGAGTTCGCCGTCAGCGAGAGCAGGTCCGGATCGTTCTTCTGAATCGGAGAGGAGCCGACCTCCGTCACCGTTCCCTTGAACGTCTTTCCGGGGTACGCGTCGATCGTCAGGTTCGCGGGCTGCGCGATGTGAACGGAGGGGACCGAGGTCTCGTCGACCATCATCACGGCCTCGACTTCGGACATGTCGGAGATGGTCAGGAGCTGCGTGCCCGCGTTGTTCGTCGTGCCGATGACGGTTACCTCGCCTTCCTTGATCGGGAGAGCGGTCACGACGCCGGCAATGGGGGCAACGACGGTCGTCTTGGAGAGCGAGTCGCGGCTGGCCGCCAGGTTGGCGCCGGTCTCGCGAAGTCGTTCTTCGACCGCGGAGACGTTCGCCTTCGACGCGTCGTACACGGATTTGGCTCTCTGGAACTCCGCCTCGGAGAGGATCTTCGCGCTGAAGTTCTGCCGCGCGCGCTCGAAGTCGCTCTTTGCCTGCTGGGAATTCGACCGGGCGGCCTCGAGGTCGTTGCGCATCGCGGCGAGACTCGCTTCCCTTCCGGCCACGCCGGCGGCAAGCTGCGCCTTGTCGATCTGGAGAAGCAGCTGGCTCTTCCTGACCTGGTCGCCTTCCTTCACCGCGAGATTCACAATCTGGCCCATGACCAGGGCGGACAGGTCGACTTTGCGGCGCGCCTGGATCTTCCCGTTTGCCGTGACCTTCGCCACCAGGTTCACCTTGTCCACCCTGGCGGTCGTGACCTTCGGGACGTTCCTGTCCCGGCCGCGGATCGAACCCATCAAAACGATCCCCAGAACGGCCGCCGCGGCGACCCCCAGGAGGATCTTCCATTTCTTGGACATCAGGCGCTCCTCGTACGTGAACCCTTACGGTACTGCTTTTTACGGTTATGGCAGGGGAAAGTTCTCCCGCCGGAAGGCGGGGAAATTGGTGCGCCCAGGAGGACTTGAACCCCCAACCTCCTGATCCGTAGTCAGACGCTCTATCCAGTTGAGCTATGGGCGCAGGAACCGCGGAGGCTAACGGAATCAGCCCGCCTTTTCAAGGCTATCCACCGCAGCCGTCGAAACTTCGGCCGCAGGTTTATTCTTCCCGGCATGGGTTCTCCGCCTCTTTCCGTGCCGGGCTTTTCCGCGGACGACGTGACCTACCAGCGGGAAGCGCTCGCGTTTGCCCGGATCGCCTACGGGGAGCGGGAGGTGCCGGTCGGCGCCGTCGTCGTCATGGACGGCCGGATCGTCGGCCGGGGGCGCAACCGCCGCGAGGCCCTCCGCGATCCGACCCATCACGCGGAAGTTGAGGCGCTGCGCGCGGCCGGAGAGGCGGCCGGGACGTGGCACCTCGAAGGCGCTACGCTCTACGCGACTCTCGAGCCGTGCCCGATGTGCGCCGGCGCGGCGGTCAACGCCCGTGTGGCCCGAATCGTTTTCGGCTGCGCGGATCCGAAGGCGGGTTACTGCGGAACGCTCGGCAACATACCGGCCGATCAGAGGCTGAACCATCGCTGCGTTGTCCAGGGCGGGCTTCTCGCCGAGGAGAGCGCGGCGCTCCTGCAGACGTTCTTCCGGGCGAGGAGAGTGTAGCTGTCGACTCTCAGCTGTCAGCGCTCAACTGTCGGCCTCGGAGAAAATCGGTCGCGATCATTGGCGGAGAGGGAGGGGTTCGAACCCTCGAAGCCCTTTCGGGCTTACCGGTTTTCGAGACCGGCCTGATCAACCACTCCAGCACCTCTCCGGGCGGTCGGGGTCGGGAATCCTAGCATTCAGAGGGGAAATTGGCCAAGAGCGTGGGAGGGGCAGCAGGCGTTAGAGGAGAAGTTTCCGAACCGGCCTCGCCTTTCCCCCTTCGCCTTTGCCCTTCACCCGGCGCGAAGCGCCCTGCGCTATCGTTGCAACCCCGACAATCTGAGCCCGTAAGTTACGCAGGGACAAATATGGACACCGCCATCGAGCTGAAGAACGTTTCGAAATCCTTCGGGAAGTTCCGCGCCGTCGATGACCTCTCCTTCCGGGTCCCCCGGGGGATCGTCTTCGGACTGCTCGGACCAAACGGCGCCGGAAAGACGACCACCATCCGGATGGCGATGAACATCACCGCGCCGGACACCGGCGAGATCAATGTCCTCGGCCGTCCCATGGACCGCGACACGCAGAACCGGATCGGCTATCTGCCGGAGGAGCGCGGGCTCTATCGCAAGATGAAAGTGCTCGATCACCTCTACTTTCTGGCGGCGATCAAGGAAGTCAACCGCGAGACGGCCCGCGCCCGGATCGAGGAGTGGCTGGACAAGATGGAGCTGCGCCCCTGGTTGAACAAGAAAGTCGACGAGCTCTCGAAGGGCATGCAGCAGAAGGTGCAGTTCATCGCCACGATCGTCCACGACCCGGAGGTGCTCATCCTGGATGAGGTGTTCTCCGGGCTCGACCCGATCAACACCGCGCTCGTGAAGGACTACCTGAGCGCTTTCCGCGCGAAAGGCAAGACGATCGTCTTTTCGACTCACGTGCTCGAGCAGGCCGAGAAGCTGTGCGACGAGATCTGCCTGATGGCGAAGTCGAAGAAGATCCTGGAGGGGAACCTCAGGGAGCTGAAGCGTACCCAGGCCGAGGGACAGATCCGGATGACTCTGAAGGCCTCCGCGGCGGATATCGCGGCGCTCCCGGGCGTCTCCGCCTCCCGCGCCGTCAACGGGGCCTACGTCATATCGCTCGCGGCGGGCGTAGATCGCCAGCAGTTCCTTCGCGACACGATCGGCCGCTACGAAGTCACGTCGTTTTCGGATCGAGAGCCCGAGCTCGAAGAAATCTACCTGTCGGCCGTCCAGAAGGCCGGACTCGAAGAAACCCGAACTATCGAATAGCGAATAGCGAATAGCGAATAGCGAATAGGGCTTGCCCTGACGCGGCACCTGAAAGGCTAGCCTGAATATGAGGAGCGCATGAACTGGAAGAAGATCTTCGCGATCGTCCGCCGCGAATACACGGAGCGGATTCGGACGAAAGCATTCTGGATCGCCACGCTCATCATCCCGTTTCTCTTCGTCGGGCTCTTCATCGTGCAGATCGCGATCGCCCGCAAGTCGGGTGGCGAGCGCCGGCTGGCAGTCGTCGATATGACCGGCCACCTCTATGCCCCGCTCGCCTCGGAGCTGACGCACCCCGCATCCACGGCCGTCGCGGGCGAGGGCTCCGGCGGGGACGAGATGAAGAGTGAAGGGGCGCCGAAACGGCAGTCGATCCGCTGGGTGGTCGAGCAGAGGCCCGTCACGGGAGATCTCGAGAAGACGAAGGAAGTCCTGCGCAAGGAGGTCCTGGCGAAAAAGCTGAATGCGTACCTGATTCTGGATCCCGCGAGACTGAAGAAGGACGAGGTGGAGTACTACTCGACCGCCGTTTCGGAATGGATGACGCAGAACCAGCTCGAGCGCGCCATCAATCACGTGCGCCTGCGCGAGAAGATCGTGGCGCACGGTCTTCCCCCCGAGGTCGGCAACGAGCTCGACAAGCGCGTGGACCTTCGCGCCTTCAAGATCACGGAGTCGGGGACGGCCGAGGAGAAGGGCGCCGGGATCATCGCGGCGATGGTGTTCTTCTTCCTGATGTATTCGACGTTCTTCATGTACGGCTACCAGGTGATGCGCGGCGTCATCGAAGAGAAGAGCAATCGCATCGTCGAGATCGTCATCGCCTCGGTGCGCCCCACGGAACTCATGCTCGGGAAGATCATCGGAATCGGGCTCGTGGGTCTCACCCAGTATTTCGCCTGGTCGCTGATCGCCATGAACCTGTCGCTTCCGGGGATCGCGAGCATGCTCGCCGGGTCAGACATGGCGCCGAAGATTCCGCTTTCGATGCTCGGATACTTCATCCTCTTCTTCCTGTTCGGATACTTCCTGTACGCCAGCATCTACACGGCGATCGCGGCGCCATTCAATACCGACCAGGAGGCGCAGCAGCTCGCGATGATCCCGATGGCGATGATCGTCTCGGGGATCGCGGTCTATCCGGCGGTGATGAACAACCCTTCGGGAGGTCTCGCGGTCTTCGTTTCGCTCCTGCCCTTCACGGCACCCCTCATGATGTTTCTGCGGACAGCTCTCGGCCAGGTCCCGGCCTGGCAGATCCTGCTGTCGGTCGCCCTGCTGGCGGGCACCACCGTGGGGCTCGCATGGTTTGCGGGACGGGTCTACCGCGTGGGGATCCTGATGTATGGAAAGAAGCCGACGATTCCGGAGATCCTCCGCTGGGTCCGGTACTCGCCCGGCAAGGCGACCCCGGCGCCAGCGGCGCGCGAAGCCTCGTAAGTCGGCGAAGCGGAGTGGGAGGGGTCAGGGGCCGGAGGCGCGGCGCAACTCGCCCTTGCGAAGCCGCCGCAGGTACGAAACGGTCAGCGCCACGAGCGCCGCGTCAGGGACGCCGTCCTCGGCCGTCGAGATCCGCCGCCGGAACCGCTCGGACCAGTCGGACATCAGCCGCCGGAGATGATCCGCGGACTCCGCATCGAGGCCGGCCCGGCCGGCGAGAGTGAGCAGCTCCTCTCCCGTCGGGGGGAGAGGCCTGAAAGGGCGGCGGGGCCGGCGAGGCCGGCGGTCGTCGACGTTCATGCCTTCGTCTTCCGCTTCAGGATCGCCGCCGCGGCCGCCGTCGCCTGAAGGTTCGCGAGCTCGATCGAGAGGTCGAGCCGCTCGACGAGAGCCTCGATACTCGAGGCGGATTCGGACGGCCGGAAGGTGAAAGAGACCATGTCCGCGGTCCGGTCGAGCGTGAATCGGGCAAACGCCTCCGACTCGCCGCGGACCGACAGGTAGGACTCCCGCCAGTGAGGATCGACGGGCCCCCGCAGCCCGATCGAAATCCGGCCGAACAGCGGCCCGAGCGACTCTCTCTTCAGAGTGGAGTGGTCCGCCCAGACGCCGTAAACGACCGGCTCAGAAGGCTGCGAGGTGTCCATACGTCGATGTCTGGTCCGGTTGAATACAACTTTCAAGCCATAGCCGCTGTGCTTTTCGTGTCAGAGGCTTACAGAGAAAACGTCCTGAACGAGTGACACGAATTGCTAAGACGATCCGCAGTGAAATGCCACGGATCGTCTATGGCCCGCGGCGGGGCCGCGCTCAAATCAAGCCGCGTGGAGAGGACCGGTCCAACGCGACCGGCGGACTGTGAATGACCACCCGGAAATCGAAGACGTGTCGCGCCGCGGCGGCGGTACCAGGGCATCCTTTCGGAACCCTCGACCGAAGAGGAGGAGCGCGGCGAGGACGACGGTGAGCAGCGCGAGCACGATTCCGCCGTTGAGCGCAGGTAGTGCGTAAAGGAATTCGGATCGCGGGAGGCCGAGAGGCCGAGCTTCGAGAGAATGCTTCCTTGTCCGATTCCGTGGATCAGGCCGGCCCGAAGACGAGCGCGATCCGCCACGGGCTCAGCCGTTCGGTGATCTCTTTCCCACGAACTGATCTTTCGATCCCAACGCACAAGACCCGTTGCGCCCGCGCCGCTCCTCTCGGGTTCTCAAAAGATCCGAACCGGAGGCCCCCGCCGTAGAGGAGTCGTGCGGCCAATTTCGGCTAGCTCGAAGGGATAAAGACATCATGAAAAGTCGTTACCGGTTTACGTCTCTCGCGATTGCTCTCTCGCTCGTCTCACTGACGGTCCTCGGCTCCGACCCCATGGTCGGTGGTTCGCCGATGTCTCCGAAGAAAGACATCATCGACAATGCTGTCAATTCTGCCGACCACACGACGCTCGTCGCCGCGGTCAAGGCGGCCGGCCTCGTCGAGACGTTGAAAGGCGCCGGGCCCTTCACGGTCTTCGCTCCGACGAATGCCGCTTTCGAGAAGCTGCCCGCCGGGACGGTCGACACCCTCTTGAAACCCGAGAGCAAGGCGACGCTGACGAAGGTCCTGACGTACCACGTCGTTCCCGGTCGCTTGAGCGCCAGTCAGATTGGCTCGATGATCAAGAAGGGCGGCGGAAAGGCAACGCTCAAGACCGTCAGCGGCGGCGTGCTCATCGCTTCAATGGACGGAAAGACCATCGTCCTGACGGACGAAAAGGGTGGCATGTCCCGAGTCACGATCGGCAACGTTTTCCAATCAAACGGCGTGATCCACGTCGTCGACACGGTGCTCCTCCCCAACTGACCTCGACGCCGGGCGGGGTGCCCACGGTTCCCCGCCCAGCGTTGTTCCGCGAGCGCGGAAACGGGTTTCTTGGTTGCCGAGACCGGCCCCAAAAAAATCGGGGGCGAATGTGAGAGGTAGCGGATCCCCGCCAAGGTCCCTCACCACGGTTAGCTCTACTAAGTCTGTCGGCCGACTCTTCTGCTCATCCACCGATAGCCGCACGCGACCGTCGCTGCCGAAGGACTCCAGGCAACGCCGGCCGGCCGGAGCGGGCCCTGGCTGTGGAACCTCGACGGCGATGGTAGCCCATACGGGAATCGAACCCGTATTACAGCCTTGAGAGGGCTGCGTCCTAACCGTTAGACGAATGGGCCGACGGGCCGTGAAAAATAGCACAGGGCCTGTTCACCGGCAAGGTGGCCGGCGGGAGCGGGACGGCGCCTGGAATCCGCCGAAACTTTGACTGGCGGAACAGGCAGAGTAGCCGCGAGGCTCGTACACTCTTTACCCGATGCGTCTTTAGCGAGAGCGGCCGCTCTTCAGAGTCTCGACCGAATTTTTCTGTCGGCCAGTGCCAGACCCCCGTAAACCTTCGGGTCGACAAGCCGCCCTTCCGCCCTCCGCGCGTCGAGCCATTCGTAGGCCTCGGTGAAAGGCACTTCGTAAACGCGGATGTCTTCCGAATCCACCCCTCCGCCCTCTCCCTCGCGCGTCAGACCGCGGGCGAGATAGACGGTCACGATCTCGTCGGACAGGCCGGGCGACGGTGGGCCTTCGCACAGAATCTCGAGCGACGCGGCGCGGTAGCCCGTCTCCTCGACGAGCTCGCGGTTGGCGGATTCTTCCGCGGTCTCCGGCGACTCCTGGTCGCCCGCGAGCCCCGCCGGGAGCTCGAGGACGAGCTGGCCGACCGCCTCCCGGTGCTGCTCGACGAAGACGACGCGGCCCTCGTTGGTGATCGGGACGAGGATCGCGATTCCGGTGATGTTCCTTCTCTGCACGAACTCCCACCCCTTGCGCCGGACGAAGGTCAGATGCCGGCCCTCGTAGAGCACTTCGAGACCCTTCGATTCGTTCTCGTCGGTCATGCGGAGACTGTAGATCAGGAGCCGAGCGACCGGCGGGAGCGAGACGGCCGCGGTACTCCGCAGTCAACTAGATCGGGGATTGAAATAAGACTTCGCCTTCCGCCTTCCGCCCCATCCGAGGCACAATCTCTCTGCATGCCGCGCGCGAAGATCGTCTGCACCATCGGGCCCGCCTCGGAATCCCCGGAAGTGCTCGAGCGGCTGATCGCCTCCGGCATGAACGTGGCGCGCCTGAACTTCTCGCACGGCACCCATGAGGCGCACGCGCGCAACATCGCCGCGATCCGGTCGATCTCGGAGCGAATGGGCCGCGCCGTCGGCGTCCTGCAGGACCTCGCGGGTATCAAGCTGCGGCTGGGCCCGATCACGAACGGGCCCGTCCTGGTTCCGACGGGAAGCCGCTTCGCGTTGACGACGCGTTCTGTGCCCGGGGACGCGAGCGAGGTCTCCGTCACATGGCCGGGGCTTCCCGCGAGCGTACGGCCCGGGGACACGCTGCTGCTGGCGGACGGCGACCTCCAGCTCGAGGCCATCGAGACGACCCCGACCGACATCCTTTGCCGCGTCGTCGCCGGGGGGTATCTCTCCTCGAACAAGGGCATCAACCTGCCGACCCGCTCGATCGAGGCTCCCTCTCTCACCGACAAGGATCTCCGCGATCTCGAGTTCGGGATTGTGCAGGGAGTCGACATGGTCGCGCTCTCGTTCGTGCGGACGGCGGACAACGTGGCGGACGCGCGCGCGTTCCTGCTGGCGCGCGGCTCGAGCGTGCCGCTGATCGCGAAGATCGAAAAGCACGAGGCGCTGCGCAACATCGAAGAGATCGTCGCGGCAGCCGACGGGATCATGGTGGCGCGCGGCGACCTCGGGGTCGAGACGCCTCTCGCCCACGTGCCGCTGCTTCAGAAGATGCTGATCGCGCGATCGAATCGCGCCGGAAAGCCCGTAATCACGGCGACGCAGATGCTCCGCTCGATGGTGGACAGCCCGCGCCCCACGCGCGCCGAGGTGGCGGACGTCGCGAACGCGATCCTCGACGGAACGGACGCCGTGATGTTGTCCGAAGAGACCGCGAGCGGCCGGTTTCCGGTAGAGGCCCTCGAGACGATGGTGCGAATCGCCGAGGACGCCGAGACCGCGTTCCCTTACGACACCTGGCGGCCCCGGATCGTCGAGACCGGCGTCACGTCGCTGCCCGAGGCCGTGGCCGACGCGGCGTGCACCCTGGCCGACGACATCGGCGCCGCGGCGATCATCGCCTGCACGCAGTCGGGCAACGCCGCCCGGCTTCTCGCGAGGCATCGGCCCAAACACACGATCCTCGCGCTCACTCCCCTGCCGGAAACTTACCGCCGGCTGACCCTGGTCTGGGGGGTCATCCCCCTCCGCATCGACATGCCCGGTTCGACCGACGTCCTGATGGACCACATCCCCGGCCTTGCGCTCTCGACCGGGCTCGTGGCGAGGGGCGATCGGATCGTAATCACCGCCGGAATTCCGATGGGGGTCTCGGGCAGCTCGAACTCCGTGAAGGCGGCGATCGTCGAGTAGCCGGCGGCGTGCCAATTCGGCACGGCCCAATCGAGGACGTTTCGTGCTCTCATCCGGCCGGAGGCAGCCCATGAAGCCGTCCCTCGCGTTTCTGCTCACTGTCTTTGCCGCCGCGTCGCCCGCGCTCGCGCAGACTCCCGCGCCGCCCGCGCCCACGGCCGCGCACGGGTCCGCGGAGACCTGCCCGCGGATCGACGTCCCCTACACGCAGCTTCAGCTTCGAAACGGGCTGAACGTCATCCTCCACGAAGACCACACGGTCCCGCTCGTGGCGGTGGACGTCTGGTTCCGCGTCGGGTCCGCGCGCGAGAAGCCGGGCCGCACCGGTCTCGCTCACCTCTTCGAGCACATCCTGTTCGAGGGCTCCTCCCACGTGAAGCCCGGCGAATTCGACACGCTTCTCGAAGGCGTCGGAGGCGACAACAATGGATCGACGAACAACGACCGAACGAACTACTTCGAGGTTCTCCCCTCGAACGCGCTCGACCTCGCGCTCTTTCTCGAATCCGATCGGATGGGATACCTCCTGGATGTCCTGTCCCCCGCACGCGTCGATCAGCAGCGCGACGTCGTCAAGAACGAGCGGCGGGAGCGCATCGAGAACCAGCCTTATGGAATGGCCTCGATCCGCATCGAAGAAGAGGTCTTCCCTCCGGGCCACCCGTACCACTGGCCGGTGATCGGCTCCATGGACGACCTCACGGCGGCGACACACGAAGACGTCGCAGGTTTTTTCCGCAGTTATTACTCGCCTGCCAATGCGAGCCTGGTGGTGTCCGGCGACTTTCAGACAGAGGACGCGCGCCGGAAAATCGAGGACTGGTTCTCGGACGTGGCCTCCGGCCCGAAGCCGCCGGTGCTGGCGGCGACGCCCGCCGTTCTCACGTCTGAGAAACGCGTGACTCTGGAGGACAAAGTCCAGCTTCCACGGCTCTATATGGCGTGGATCACGCCCGCCCATTTCGCTCCCGGCGACGAGGCCCTGGACCTTCTCTCGAGCGTTCTCGCGTCCGGAAAGAACTCCCGGCTGTACAAGCGGCTCGTCTACGACATGCAGATCGCGCAGGACGTCTCCGCCGTGCAGGACTCCCGGGCGCTCGCCTCGATGTTCGTGATCGCCGTCACCGCCCGGGAGGGGCATTCCCTGACCGAGATCGAGCGGGTCGTGCAGGAGGAGCTCGACCGGTTGAAACGCGAGCCTCCGACCGCGCGCGAGCTCGAGCGCGCCGTCAACCAGTACGAAGCGGGTTTCTATCGCGCGCTCGAACGGAACCGCGACAAGGCGGACCTCCTGAACGCGTATGACATGGAGACCGGCCGGCCCGACTACTTCAATGAGGACCTGGCGCGCCACCGGGCCCTGGACGGCCGCGACGTGCAGAGCGCCACGCGCCGGGAGCTTCCCAACGACGCGCGGGTTGTGTTGAGCGTCGTGCCCACCGGCAAGACCTCGCTCGCCGCGGCGAAAGGAGGCGCGCGATGAGCCGCCGTCTGAGAGGGCCGTTGTCCGCGGCGCTTCTGATCGGCGCGACCTTTTCCGCATCCTTTGTCGCGGCGGCGCCCGACCGGTCGAAAGCGCCATCGCCGGGCCCTCCGGTTCATCTGCATCTTCCCGAGACTTCGCGGCTGAAGCTCGCGAACGGGATTCCGGTTTTTTTAGTCGAACGTCACAAGGTGCCGCTCGCGCAGGTGCTCGTGGTGCTGCGGGGAGGCGCCTCCGCGGACCCGGCGAACCGTCCGGGTCTGGCGAGCCTCACGGCCGACCTTCTCGACCGCGGCGCGGGAACGCGATCGGCTCTCGAGATCTCGGACCTGGTCGACACTCTCGGCGCGGCGCTCGAGGCGGACGCGGGATGGGACACGACGACGGTCGGAATCAACGTGCCCGTGGCACGGCTCCCTGAAGCCATGGCCCTGCTGTCCGACCTGGTGATCCACCCCACCTTCCCTCCCGAAGAGCTGGAGCGCGTGCGCCAGGAGCGCCTGACCGAAATGCTCCAGTGGAGGGACGACCCGGCCGAAATTGCGGCGTCCGCGTTCGGGCGCGCCGTCTATGGAAACCATCCCTACGGACGCAGACCCGAAGGAAGCCCCGGGTCGATGAAGAGCGTCACCCGCGAGGAGGTGCGGCGGTTCCACGCGACGCGCTACACGCCGTCCGCGGCGGCCATCGTGATGGTCGGAGACGTACGGGGGGCGAACGCTCTGCCTCTTCTGGAGCGCGCGTTCGGTTCCTGGGCCGCGGCCGCGTCTTCGGCCGCCTCCACCGCTCCTCCGGCGCCGCAGATCTCCGGGCGGCGCGTCATTCTCGTCGACAAGCCCGACGCTCCGCAGTCCCAGATCTGGATCGGCCGCGTCGGTCCGCCCCGTTCTACCCCCGATTATTTCCCGCTCCTTGTGGCGAACACGATCCTCGGGGGATCGTTCACCTCGCGCCTCAACCACAATCTGCGGGAGACGAAGGGGTACACGTACGGCGCTTCCTCCCGATTCGACTTTCGGATCTCGACCGGGCCGTTCCTCGCGTCCGCTGGGATTCAGACCGACAAGACCGGGCCGGCGCTGACCGAGTTCTTCAAGGAGCTCGAGGGTATCCGCGAGGAGGTCCCCGCGGCGGAGCTCGAACGCGCCCGGAACTACGCCGCTCTTCGGTTTCCCGCCGGGTTCGAGACGGACGCGCAGGTGGCGGGACGCGTCCGCGACCAGTTCGTGTACGGGCTACCGGACGATTACTTCAATACGTACGTCGCGAGAATACAGGCGGTGACTTCCGCCGACGTTCGGCGGGTGGCGACCCGGTGGGTCGATCCGCGGAACTGCGTGGTGGTCATCGTCGGCGACCGCCGCAAGATCGAGCCGCAGGTCGCCGCGCTCCACCTCGGCCCGCTGACCGTCCTTTCGGTCGAGGACGCGCTCGGCGGCTCAGAGAAATCACGGAAGCGGTGAGAGCCGGAACTCCGCGCGCATGAGAGTCACCACCGGGCCCGGGATCGGCCCGGCGCCGCCGAGGCGCCCGAAGCGCCGCCGCCGGCGGAGCAAGGCGCGGAACCTCGCTCTGGGGGTCTTCTTCTTCATACTGGGAATCATCGGCGTGCTGCTGCCGATCGTCCCGCAGATTCCATTCTTCATCATGAGCTTCCTGTTCTTCTCGCTCGTGTTCCCACCGCTGCGTCGAGCGCTCCGCCGATTCCTGCACCGGCATCCGAAGGTGGCGCACGCGTACAAGAAGTGGCGGGACAAGGCGAGGAGGAAGCGCCAGGAGCTGATCCGGAAGGAGCGGGAGTTTTTCGGTCAGGCGCCGGAGGATCCGGGCCGGGGTTGACGCGATGGCGGCGTGAGGCGTGAGGGATGCCCCGATCTCCCTCTCCCCCGGCCGGGGGAGAGGGCTAGCGGTTCTTTGTCTAGTCCATCTGGCGCCGCAGCACCGTCGGGATGTCGAAGTCGTCCCGGCTGGCTGACGCATTCGGGCCAAACCCGCCGCTGTCGTCGCCGCGCAGGAACGGAGACCGGATCGGCCGCACTGCCGTCGGACGCGGCTGCTCGTCGTCGATCTGGAGGGCATCGGCCGCGTCCGCGCGGTCGAAGCCGGTCGCGATCACGGTCACCTTCACCGAGCCCGCCATGTTTTCGTCGTGGACGCAGCCGAAGAGGATTTCCGCTTCCGGATCCGCCGCCTGCTGGATGATCGCCGCCGCCTCGTTCACCTCGTAGAGAGTCAGGTCGGAGCCGCCGGTGATGTTCATCAGAACGCCGCGCGCGCCCTCGATCGACGCGTCTTCGAGGAGGGGGGACGAGATCGCGGCCTGGGCCGCATGGACGGCTCGGTTCTCCCCGCTTGCGGTGGCCGTCCCCATCAGGGCCCGCCCCATGTCCGACATGATCTTCTTGACGTCCGCGAAATCGAGGTTGATCTCCCCCGGGCAGTTGATGAGGTCCGAAATCCCCTGGATCGCCTGGCGCAGCACGTCGTCGGCGATCTTGAACGAGTCGGCCAGCGGCGTCTTGTTCTCGACGAACGAGAGGAGGCGCTGGTTCGGGATCGTGATCAGGGTGTCGACGTGGTCGCGGAGCTCGCGCGCGGCGCGCTCAGCCTGCCGCATGCGTTTGACGCCCTCGAACTGGAAGGGCTTCGTGACCACCGCGACCGTCAGAGCCCCGGATTCCGCGGCGATTTTCGCGATGATCGGACCGGCGCCCGACCCGGTGCCGCCCCCGAGGCCCGCGGCGATAAAGACCATGTCGGCGCCCTTCAGGGCCTCGGCGAGCCTCTCCTGGTCTTCGAGCGCGGCGTTTCTCCCGACGTCGGGATCGGCCCCGGCGCCCAGGCCTTTCGTCAGACGCGACCCGATCTGAAGCTTCAGCGGCGCGGCGGCGCGGCGCAGCGCCTGGAGGTCCGTGTTGCACGCCATGTAATCGACGCCCCGCACTCCGGCGGCGATCATCCGGTTCACGGCGTTCGAACCGCCGCCTCCGATCCCGATCACCTTGATCATGGCGGGCGATGCATCACCCTCCAGCTCGATGGAGCTCCTGCGGTTCTCGTCACCAACGAACTCGATCATGGGTTGCTCCCTCCGTCCCTTCCGCGTTCCGCCGCGTGCCTTCAGAAGAACTCTCGAAAAAACTTCGACATCGACGCGGTCATCCGGCCGAGTCCCCGCCCGCGGCGCCGGCCCGCTTTGTTTCGATGCCCGTACAGAAGCAGTCCTGTCGCGGTCGCCCACTCCGGCCGCGAGACGACGTCCACGAGCCCGCCCACTCCCGTCGGAACTCCGCGGCGCACGGGCCCCTCGAAGATGCCTTCGGCGACTTCCACGATGCCTTCGAGCTCCGCGCCGCCGCCGGTCAGGACGATCCCGGAGCGAATCTCCTTCTCGAGCCCCAGCCGGACGAGGTCCTCGCGGACCAGACCGAGCAGCTCCTCCGCGCGCGGCTGGAGGATCTCCGAAAGCGTCGTCCGCGGGCAGAGCTTCGGCGCGCGGCCGCCCACCATCGGAACTTCGACCATCTCGTCTTCGCCCACCGCGCTCGTCATCGCCGAGCCGAACTTCTTTTTCAGCCTCTCGGCGTCCGTGATCGGGGCGCGCAGGACCACGGCGAGGTCGTTCGTGAAGTGGTCGCCGCCGATCGGGATCACCGCCGTGTGGGCGATCGAGCCGCGGTGATAGATCGCGACCTCGGTCGTTCCGCCGCCGATGTCCACGAGGCCGATGCCGAGCTCCTTCTCGTCCGCGGTCAAGACCGCCTCGGCGGCGGCGAACTGTTCCAGGACGAGCTGGACGACCTCGATGCCCGCCTTGTTCGCGCAGGTGATGATGTTCTGGGTCACGGCCACGGGCGCGGTCACGACGTGCACGTCGGCCTCGAGCCGCGCTCCGACCATACCGACCGGATCCGCGACCCCGTCCTGGCCGTCCACCGCGAAGTCCCTTGGAATCACATGGATAACCTCGTGGTCCTGGGGAATCTGGACCCCCCGGGCGGCGTCGATCACCCTCGCGACGTCCTCTTTGGTGATCTCCCGGTCCTTGCCTGCCACCGCGACGACGCCCCGGCTGTTGAAAGACCGGACATTCGAGCCGGAAACGCCCACCCACGCCCGCGCGATCTGAACGCCCGCCATGATCTCGGCCTCTTCGGCGGCCCTCTTGATCGCCTCGATCGTCGCGTCGACGTTGACGATGTTGCCCTTGCGGGTGCCGCGGTTCGCGGAGGAGCCCTTGCCGATCACGTCGAGAGAGCCGTTCGCGTTCTGCTCCCCGATGAGGACGCAAATCTTCGTCGTCCCGATGTCGCAGGAGACGAGAAAGTTCTCGGGCTTGGACATTTCAGAGCACCCGGGGACGGAGGCGGTGAGAAGTGAAAAGTGAGACGCGGCGACGCGTTCTCATCAGAGCGAGTTCCCCGCTCCGTACGCGCCCTCGAGCACGATACGGTCCGCAAAACGCAGGTCTATGGCCCGGGCCTCCCAACCACGTCGAACGATGAGCTCTCGCGCATTCAGAAGCGCGCGGATCTTCTCGGGTGCGTCTCGCCGCAGAACACGAACCGGCCTTCTGAAGATGGAATCCATCATACCGAAACCACCATCGGGTAACGCATCGATTTCCGAGAGCGCGGAGAAATACTCCGGACGTTTTTCTCGGAGCTCTTCGAGGAGGCCGACGAGCTCCGGCAGTTGACGCCGCTCTCCCGAGACGAGGACGTATTCGGCCCGGTCCGTGCGCGCGTCGTACGGCGCGATCGCCTGCCCTCGCGCATCGAGCCAGAAGAGACGGCTCTTCTCGCGGAGGAGCGCGATTGGCCGGCGTTCCGCGACGCGGACCGAGAGACCGTCCGGAAATCTTTTCGAAAGAGTCACGCGCTCGATCCACGGCTCCTTCGCCAGGCGCTCCGCGACCGGAGCGAGATCGAGCGTGACGAGGTTCCGGGAGCGCCAGGGTTCCAACGCGCGAAGCACGTCCTCGGTTCGCGAGCGTTCATTCCCGAAGAGCTCGAAGCGCCGCAACGAAAAGAGCGAGCCTCCCAGAAATTTCGAGGCCGCGAAGCCCCCGCACACCAGGATGCCTAAGAAGAAAATGGCACGGTGCCACCGGCCCGGTTTCTTGACTTCCGCGCGGCCGCGCCGCAGAAAGACAGGTTCGCTATCCACGCCGGAGGTACTCCTCCCCGAACTTGACGATGTCCCCGGCTCCCATCGTCAACAGCAGATCGCCGGGCTTCAAGAGCCGTTCGAGCTCAGCAACAAGTTCCTTTTTCACAGGCACATAGACGACATCTGAGTGCCCGTGCGACCGCGCCGCGTCCGCCACGAGCTGCCCGGACACTCCAGGGAGAGGCTGTTCCCGCGAGGGATAGACGTCGGTCACGATCGCGAGGTCCGACGCAGTCAGGACGCGCCCGAACTCACCCGAAAAATCGCGCGTGCGCGAGTAGAGGTGCGGCTGAAAGAGCGCGACTAAGCGCCGGTCAGGATAGACCTGCCGCGCGGAGGCGAGCGTCGCCGCGATCTCGGTCGGATGGTGCGCGTAATCGTCTACGACGAGGACGCCTCCGCGCTCCCCCTTCGTCTCGAACCGGCGCACGACTCCTGTGAACTCGGAGAGCGCCCGCGCGATCGTCGGAAACGGGATCGAGAGCTCGCGGCCCACGGCGATCGCGGCGAGCGCGTTGGCGACGTTGTGGCGTCCGGGGAGACGCAGGTGCACGCTGCCGAGCGACCAGGTCTGCCCTTCCCACACCTCGAACGTGGTGCCGGTTGCCTGCAGGTCGATCTCCCGCGCCCTCACGTTGGCCTCCGGCGACTCGCCATACGTCACCACCCGCCGCTTGATCCGCGGAACGATCTCGCGCGCGCCGGGATCGTCGATGCACAGAACGACCGCCCCGTAGAACGGAACCCGGTTCGCGAACGTCGCGAACGCGTCCTGGATGTCGTCGAGATCGCGATAGCAGTCGAGATGATCCGCTTCGATGTTCGTGATGACCGCGACGACCGGCGTGAGCTCGAGGAACGAGCGGTCGAATTCGTCCGCCTCGGCGACGAGGTAGTCGCCCTTCCCGAGCCGCGCGTTTGTTCCGAGAATGCGCACCTGGCCTCCGACGACGATCGTCGGATCGAACCCGGCTTCGGTCAGCACCATCCCGGCGAGCGAGGTCGTCGTCGTCTTGCCGTGCGTGCCGGCAATCGCGACGCCCTGCTTCAACCGCATGATCTCGGCGAGCATTTCGGCGCGGCGGATCACCGGGATCCCACGCTCACGGGCCGCGACCACCTCCGGGTTCGTCTCGCCGATCGCCGACGAGATCACGACCAGGTCGGCGTCACGCACGTGGCTCCCGTCGTGCCCGTAGGCCACCCGGGCGCCGAGCTTCGTCAGCCGGTCCGTGTTCTCGGAGCGCTGCTGGTCGCATCCGGAGATCTCGAGGGGGGTTGAAAGCAGGAGGATCTCGGCGAGACCGCTCATTCCGACGCCGCCGGCGCCGACGAAATGGAGCCGCCGCAGCCTCAGGAACCTCAAGCCGCCCTCCCGGCCGCTTCCGCCTCGAAGAGAAGGTCCGCCAGACGCCTCGCGGCGTCCGGAGCGGCCAGCGCCCTCGCGGCCTTCCCCATCGCGGCGAGCCGGACGGGGTCCGCGAACAGGGATCGGATCGACTCAGCGAGGCGAAGACCGTCGGCCGCGGCCTCGTCGAGCGTCAGGGAGGCCCCCGCCTGCGTGAAAGCGAGGGCGTTCGCAGCCTGATGCCCGTGCGCCGCTGCCGCGAAGGGAACCAGGATCGCGGGCCGCCCGGCGGCGGCGAGCTCCGCCAGGGTCATCGCGCCCGCGCGGGCGACGACGAGGTCGGCCCAGGCGAGCGGCTCCCAGAGGCGCGGCAGGAAAGCCTCCAGAGACCAGCCCGCGGGGAGCTCGCCGTAAAGCGCGCGCGTCGAAGCGAGATGTTTCTCCCCCGTCTGATGGATCACCGAAAGCCCGTCTCCTTGCAATGTCCTGGCGGCTGCGGCCATCGCGCGGTTCAAAACCGCCGCGCCCTGGCTGCCTCCAAAGACGAGCACGCGCCCGGGGCGGCCGCCCTGCGCGGTCTCCGCGGGCACGGCGAAGAACTCCGGACGGACCGGGGTTCCCGTGACGACGCCGGGTCGGACGAGCCTCGCGTTCGCGGCGGCGACTCCGACGGCGGTGCGCGTCGCCATGCGGTTCAACAGACGCGACGCGACGCCGGGAAGCGCGTCGGAATCGTGGACGAGCGTCGGGATTCCGAGCGAGCGCGCGGCCGCCAGGACCGGGATGCTCACGTACCCTCCCATCCCGGCGACGGCGCGAGCGCGGTGGCGGCGCAGGATCCGCCTCGCCTGGAAGAACCCGAGAGGCAGATTCATGAGAGCCCGCACCCGCGCAGACAGCGACTTTCCGACGAAGCCGGACGAGCGCACCGATTCGAGCGGAAACCCGGCTTCGGGAACGAGCCGGTGCTCAAGGCCCTTCGGCGTCCCGACGAAGACGATCGGGGCGTCGGGCCGCCGCGCGCGGATCTCCCGCGCCAGGGCGATGCCGGGAAAAATGTGTCCGCCCGTCTTTCCCGCCGCGATCACGTACGCGCCCCCCGCAAACTTATCGCTTTTCAGTTTCCGGCTCTCAATTTTCGACCGCACTCACTTCGTGCTGCGAGATGTTCAGGATCAGGCCCGCCGCGATCCAGGAAGCGACCAGCGAAGATCCGCCATAGGATACGAACGGCAGCGGGATCCCTTTCGTAGGCACCAGCGCCAGCACGACGCTCACGTTGATGAACGCCTGGACGACGAGCAACGCCGTCGCGCCGGCTGCCAGGTACGACGCGAAGATGTCCGGAGCGCGTCGCGCCACTCGAAGGCCGCGCCACGCCACGATTCCGAAGCACACGACGACCGCGACCGAGCCCAGGAACCCGAGCTCTTCTCCGACGATCGCGAAGATGAAATCCGTGTGCGGATAGGGCAGGAAGAAGAGCTTCTGCTTGCCTCCGCCGAGACCGTTGCCGGCCAGGCCTCCGGCTCCGACGGCGATGAGTGACTGGATCGCCTGAAAGCCGGCGCCGAGCGGGTCTGCCTCGGGCTTCAAGAACGAGAGGAGGCGGGCGCGTCGATAGCTCGCCGAAAACGCGAGCGCCGCGAGCAGGGGGATCAGGCCCGCCGCGCCGATCGCGAAGAACCGCGCCCGCACGCCCGAGAGCCAGAAAAGGACCGTGCAGAGCATGACGTAACAGACGGCGGTTCCCATGTCGGGTTCGAGGATGACGACGCCGGCCGCGGCACCCGTGAACACGAGCGAGGCCACCATCGCCCGCTCCGGATCCCCGGTGCTCTGGACTTTCCGGGCGAGCAGCGAGGCGAGCACGAGCGCCAGTCCGATCTTCAGCATCTCGGACGGCTGCAGCATGACGGGCCCGAGCGGGATCCAGCGCCTCGCGTTGTTGATCGGCGCGTGGAAGAGCGCGGCGACGCAGAGGACCCAGGCGATCCCAAACGTCCCGTAAACGACCCACGGCTTCGAAAACTTCCGGTAGTCGGTCCGGTAGACCGCGAACGCGGCGATGCCGCCGGCGACGAGCGCGATCATCTGCTTGACGAGGTATCGGTAAGGATTCCCTCCGCTCTGCGCGGCCGAGACCGCGGAGGCGCTGTAGATCATCACGCACCCGAACAGCGACAGCGCGATCAGCGCCGCGAAGAGGACCTTGTCGCTGGTGAGCTTACGAGCCATGAGAGCCCCCGGTCGCAGCAGCCGCCGCCGCTCGCGCGAGCCGCGAGAAGTGCTCGCCGCGTTCCTCGAAATTGGAATACTGGTCGAACGACGCGCACGCAGGCGAAAGCAGGACCGTGTCGCCGGGGCAGGCGATCTCCGCCGCCCGTGCGACCGCACGGTCCATGGTGCCCGCCCGCTCGGTCGCGACAGCCGCCGCAAACGCCCTCTCGATCGTTTCCGCTGCCTCGCCGACCGTCAGCACCCGGCGGGCGGCACGCTTGACCAGCGGAAGGAGCGCGGCAAAGTTGCCGTGCTTGTCCCGGCCGCCGAGGATCAGGATCACGGAGGATGGGGGAGAGCCTTCGAGCGACTTTTTCGTCGCATCGACGTTCGTCCCCTTGGAGTCGTTCACCCAGCGGACGCCCGCCGCTTCTGCGACGAGCTCGGTTCGGTGCGGCAGGCCCTTAAACGACGTCAGCCCTTTCCGGATCGCGTCCTCGGGAATGCCCAGGCACTCCGCCGCGGAGAGCGCGGCGAGAGCGTTTTCCACGTTGTGCGCGCCGGAGAGCGACAGCTCGCCCGCACCCAGAATGCGCCGGGGGGTTCCCGCGACGCCCGAAAAGATCGAGCCGCTCTCGAGCCAGGCCCCGCCTTCCGCGCGGCCGGCTCGTGAGAACGGGACCCGTCGCGCCCGCGTCCGCGCGCCGGCGGCAACTTCGTCGTCGGCGTTTACGACTGAAAAGTCCGATGGACCCTGGCGAGCGAAGACGCTCGTCTTCGAGGCCGCGTATTCCTGGAACCCGGCGTATCGGTCGAGGTGGTCGGGCGTCACGTTCGTCAGGACGGCCACGTCCGGAGCGAACCACTCCAGCGTGTCGAGCTGGAAGGAGGAGACCTCGCAGACGAAGTCGCGCGGCTCCCGCTCCGACAGGAACGTGGAGAGTGGCACGCCGATGTTCCCCGCGAGCGCCACGGGGCGGCCGGCGCGTCTCAGGATGTCAGCAATCCACGCGGTCGTAGTCGATTTGCCGTTGGTGCCCGTGATCGCCACCCAGCGGTTCGTTCCCTCGACCTCCGCCTCCGCGATCTCCCAGGCGATCTCGAGCTCGCCCGAAACCGGGATGCCTTTCGCGTGCGCCTCCTCGACGGGCGGCGCCGAGAGGGGGACCCCGGGGGAAACCGCAAGCCAGCCCGCGCCCTCCAGAAACCCTTCCCCGGGACCGCCGAGATAGAACCTCGCTCCGCGCGCGCGCAGCGCGTCGAGCCCTTCGAACGCGGAGTCCGGAGCGCTATCGCCGATCGAGACCTCGATGCCCCGATCGAGGAGCGCCTCCGCGAGCGCGCGGCCGCTCCGCGCGAAGCCCAGAATCGCGACGCGCTGCGGGAGGAGGCGCCCCGAGGAAAGCCGCCGCGTCATCTCAACTTCAAGGTGGAGAGGCCGACGACCGCGAAGAGGATCGAGAGAATCCAGAACCGGATGATTACGCGCGACTCGGCCCAGCCCGATAGCTCGAAGTGGTGATGGAGAGGCGCCATCCGGAAGACCCGTTTTCTCCTCGTCTGGAAGGAAGCCACCTGCACGATGACAGAGAGCGCTTCGAGAACGAAGAGCCCTCCGACGATCGCGAGGAGGACTTCGTGCTTGGTCATCACGGCGACCGCGGCGATGCCGCCGCCGAGCGGCAGCGATCCCACGTCGCCCATGAAAACCTCGGCCGGGTGACAGTTGAACCAGAGAAACCCGAGCGACGCCCCCACGATTGCGCCGCAGAAAACGGCGAGCTCGCCGCTCTGCGGAACGAACGGGATCTGCAGGTAGCGGGCGGCGACCGCGTTCCCGGTGACGTACGCGAGGATCGCGTAGGTTCCCGCGGCGATTCCGACGGAGCCGATCGCCAGCCCGTCCAGGCCGTCGGTCAGGTTGACCGCGTTCGAGGCGCCGACGACGACGATCGCGACGAACGGGAGGTACAGGACTCCGAGGTCGACCACCAGCCGCTTCAGGAACGGAAAGGTGACGACCGTCGAGATGCTCCCGTGCCCCGCCCACTGCCGGATCGTCCAGGCGATCGCGAGGGCCACGAGGATCTGCGGGAGCAGCTTGCCCCGGCCGGTCAGGCCGAGACTGCGCCGCCGCGCGAATTTCACGAAGTCGTCCGCGAACCCGACCGCGCCGAGCGCCACCATCGTGCCGAGGGCGATCCAGACGAAACGGTTCGAGAGGTCCATCCAGAGAAGAGTCGCGACGATGACGGCGAGGAGAATGAGAAGTCCGCCCATGGTGGGAGTCCCCGCCTTCGACAGATGCGACTTCGGTCCCTCCTCGCGGATCGACTGTCCGATCTGGCGGCGCTTCAGCAGCCGGATCATCGGAGGCCCGAGCGCGAGCGCGAGAAACAACGCCGTGACGGCCGCCATCGCGGTCCGGAACGTGATGTACCGGAACACGTTCAACGCCGGAATCGAGCGCGCGAACGGGTGGAACAGGGTGTACAGCATCAGATCGGAGAGCCGAGCGACCAACGGGAGCTCGGCTCCCGATTCCCGCCCCCGGCCGTGAGCCTCGCCACGGCGCGGTCGAGCCCCACGCCGCGCGACGCCTTGAACAGCACGGCGTCGCCGGCGGCCATCATCGGCTCGAGCAGCGCGGCCGCCTCTTCCGGATCGCGCGCCACGGTGACGTTCGCGGCGTCGAAGCCCGCTTCGACCGCGCCTTCGCCGATCGATGAGGCGCGCGGGCCGACGCAGACCAGAATGTCGACCCGGCCGACTGCGTACCGGCCGGTTTCGCGGTGCCACCACCGCTCCTCGGGCCCGAGCTCCAGCATGTCGCCCAGCACCGCGATCTTCCGGGTGCCCTGCAGAAGTTTCAACGTGTCGAGCGCCGCGCGCATCGACGGAGGGCTGGCGTTGTACGCGTCGTCGTAGAGCAACGCGCCGGAGGCGTGCCGGCGAAACTCGCCTCGATGGGGCGCGGCAGCCAAATCCGGGGCCGCGGCGGCGCAGTCGTCGGGAGTCGCTCCCGCGGCGAGCGCGACGGCAGACGCCGCGAGGTAGTTCGCCACCTGATGGAGCCCCGGTATCGCGAGGCGCGCCATCACTCCGCCCGAAGGCGTCTTCAACCGGAGCGTGGATCCGTTCTCGTCCAGCACGACGTCTTCGGCAGTCACGTCTGCGCGCGCGGACCTGCCAAAGCGCAGAGTCGGGCCGGACCAGGCGCTTGCGAGCCGTTCGATGCGTTCGTCATCGCTGTTGATGACGAAGACCCCGTTCGGCTTCAGCCCCTCGAGGATCTCGCCATTCGCCCGCGCGACCCCGTCGAGAGAGCCCAGGAATTCCAGGTGCTCGGCCGCGATGACGGTGATCGCGGCGACGTCGGGCTCGAACGTGCGAGAGAGCCGCGAGATTTCTCCGACGGCGCTCATCCCCATCTCGCCCACCATCCACTCGGGTGTCCGGGTGAAATTCAGGACAGACATCGGGAAGCCGACCGCGCTGTTCTGATTGCCGGGGGTCTTCTCGACCGCGTGCCGCCTTCCGAGAATCGCCACCGCGAACTCCTTCGTGGTGGTCTTGCCGACGGAACCGGCAACGGCCGCGAGCCGGAATCCGGCCTCCCGCTTGATCGCGCCCGCGAGACGCAGCAGCCCTCTGGCCGGATCGGGAACGACGAGGACGGGAATGCCGGCGGGAAGATTTGGAGGGATCCGCGCCGCCAGCACGCCCGCGGCGCCGGCGATCGCGGCCTCGCGGGCGTAGTCGTGCCCGTCGACCCGCTCCCCCGCGATCGCCACGAAGAGGTCCCCCGGCCGCACCTTGCGCGAGTCGACGGCGACGCCCGAGAGCGGAGCATCGGCGGCGGCCGGAACGTTCAATACGGCTGCCGCTCGCGAGACGGAGAAGTTCATCTCAGCGCCGGCCGCCGGCGAGCTCTGCGGCGATCTGCCGATCGTCGAAGGGAAACACCTCGGACCCGATCACCTGCGTCGACTCGTGTCCTTTTCCGGCGATCACGACGATAGTGCCCGGGTTTGCGAAATCGATCGCCGCGCGAATCGCATCCCTGCGGACCACGATGCGAAGCGCCTTCGTCGCGCCGGAGGCGGCGAGGCCCGCCGCGACCTCCGCGAGGATCGCGTGCGGGTCCTCCGAGCGCGGATTGTCCGAGGTCGCGATCGGAATGTCGGCGAGGCGGCCCGCGATCTCTCCCATCGGGAACCGCTTGCCCCGGTCGCGGTCGCCCCCGCACCCGAAGACCAGAATGATCTTCCGGTCGGTCAGCTCGCGCACAGCCAGGAGCAGCCGTTCGAGAGCGTCCGGCGTGTGCGCGTAGTCCACCACGATCCGATACGGTTGACCCGCGTCGACCGGCTCGAGCCGCCCCGGCACCCGCTGGACGCTGGCGCATCCGGCGACCACGTCCTCCGCCGAGAGGCCGAGCGCGAGCCCGGCGGCCGCCGCGGACAGGAGGTTGTCCACGTTGAACCGCCCGAGGAGCGGCGAGCTGACACGAAACGGAGCCACGCCGGGAGCTGCCAGATCGAAAAACGTCCCGGAAAGATCGCAGAGGATGTTCTCCGCCGTAACGTCCGAGGGCGCGCCGCGCGACGAAGTGGTGACAATGGGCGGGGCGGCGGAGGCGGCGAGCCGCGCGCCCCAGGGGTCGTCCACGTTGACGACGCCCGCCGCGCCCGCCTTGCGCAGCCCGAAGAGCATCGCTTTCGTGTCGAAGTACTCCCCCATGTCGCGGTGAAAATCGAGGTGGTCGCGGGTCAGGTTCGTGAAGACCGCGACATCGAAACGGCATCCCGCCACGCGGTCGAGCGCGAGCGCGTGCGAGCTCACCTCGATCGCGGCGGACGGAACTCCCGCGCCGACCATTTCGGCGAGGAGCTCCTGGAGCACCGCCGCGTCGGGTGTCGTCCGGGGGGCTTCGGTGTTCCGCTTTCCCGTCCGGTACCCGACCGTGCCCAGGAAACCGGCCCGTCCGAATTTTCGTTCGAGAAGCGCAGCCAGGAGCGTCGCCGTCGTGGTCTTTCCGTTCGTGCCGGTGACCCCCGCGAGAACGAGCTTTTCGCTCGGGTTTCCCGCGAGCTCCGCCGCGGCGAGTGCCAGGGCCCTCCGGCTGTTCCCGACGCGGACCCACGGGACGAGAGAACCCGTGGGAGCCGGGCTCTCGGAGGCAATCGCGGCGGCGCCGCGAGCGATGGCTTCGGGAACGTGCGCGGCGCCGTCGCTCTTCTGTCCGCGGATCGCGACGAAGAGATCGCCCGGACCGACGGTCCGCGAATCATGGGAGACGCCGGAGATTTCCACCTCCGGAGCCGCCCCGTCGATTCTGGCATCCGGAAGGACCGCAAGGAGATCCATCAGCTTCAAGGACGAAACGGACTCGAGCTCGTCTCCTCGCGGCCGCCGGCGGCGCGCGCGACCGACGGGACCGATTCCGAAAGGTTCAAATTGACCACGTCGCCCGGTCGAAGTGGCGCGCCGGGCGCGGGGCTCGATGACGTCACGAATCCCGCGCCGTGGAGTCTAACGGCCGCACCGAGCTTTGCAAACAGCGCGAGCGCCTGCCGCGCCGAGAGACCCGACGCGTCGGGGATCTCGCCCGCGACGACACGTGGATCCGACATCGGCGCCGATACAGGGACGGACTGCCGGCTCGACGCGGGCACGAGGCCGGCCGGATAACGCGGAGGCAACGAGGCGAGCACGGTCGAAGGCAGGCGCTGCTCTTCGGGGGCGACGCGAAGGATCCCGAGCGCCTGCGACACGATCTTCGAGAAGAGCGGCGCGGCCACGGCCGCCGCGTAGTACTTGCCCTGCGGCTCCTCGACGACGACGACGCAGACGATCCTGGGATTTTCGGCCGGCGCGAAGCCGACGAAGTTCGGAACGTGGCGCCCGCGCTGGTAGCCACCGGGTCCCGCCTTCTGCGCGGTCCCGGTTTTCCCCGCCACCGAGAAGCCCGGAATCGCGGCTTCGGCGCCGGTGCCGTTCTCGACGACGCCGACGAGCATGTCCCGCATCTCCTTCGCGGTCTTTTCCGAGATCACCCGGACAGGCGGGGCGGATGCGACACGCTCTTCGCGGCCGTCCGGACGAGCGAGGCGGGTGACGAGCCGCGGCTGAACGAGCAGTCCGCCGTTGGCGATGACGGCCGCTACGCGTGCGAGTTGCAGGGCCGTCAGCGAGACTTCCTGCCCCATCGAGATTGACGCGTTCGAGAGGTAAGACCAGCGCGACAGAGGCCGAAAGGTCCCCGAGGCCTCCCCCGGAAGATCGATTCCGGAAGGCTTTCCGATCCCGAAGCGGCTGGCGCCCTCGTAGAGTCTCTGTGCGCCTAAACGAAGTCCGACGCGAATGATCCCGACGTTCGAGGAATGCGCGAGCACGCCCGCGAGATTCAGCGCGCCGTAGTCGTGGTGCTTGTCTTCGTTGATGGTGACGTTGCCGATCCGCACGGAGCCGTGCCCGGTGTCGATCACTTCATCCATTCCGATGACGCCGTCCTCGAGCGCGACGGATCCCGTGACCACCTTGAACGTCGAACCGGGCTCGTAGGCGTCCGCAACCGCGTGGTTGCGGCGCGTCTCGGCGGGATAGCGGCCGTACTGATTGAGATCGAAGCCGGGAGCGCTCGCCATCGCGAGGATCTCGCCGTTCGAAGGATCCATCAGGACGACGCTGCCGGAACGGGCGTGCAGCTCGGTCAAGGTGGCCGCGAGCTCCCGCTCCGCGGCGAACTGGATTCCGGAGTCCAGAGAAAGGGTGAGGGTCGCGCCTTCCTGTTCGGCGCGCACGCCCGGTGCGTCTGACTCGCCGTACGTCGAGCGGCGGGCGTCCTTGAATGCGACGATCCGCCCGGGCTTCCCGCGCACCGACGAGTCGTACGAGTACTCGATCCCGGCCAGACCCGTGTCGTCGGTCCCGACGTAGCCGAGAACGGATGCCGCGAGAGATCCCTTCGGATAGAAGCGCTTAGTCTCCGGAACGAGGTGGATTCCCGCGAGCTTCAGCGCGCGCACGCGATCGGCCGCGGCGGGATCGATCTTGCGCGCGATCCACACGAAACCCTTTTCGGACGTAAGCCGCGCGAGGATCGGGCCGGGGGCAACGCCGAGCGCCGCCGCGAGGCTGCGCGCTGCCGGCCCCCGCTGCCGGATCTCATCGGGCACGCCGTAGATCGAAGAAACCTCGACGGACACCGCGAGCTCGCGCCCTTCCCTGTCGAGGATCGCCCCGCGCCGCGGCGAGATCTCGATCTGCTTCTCTTGTTGCCGCTGAGCCTTCGCCCGGTATTTCGCTCCCTGTGCGAGCTGCAGCTGGGCCAGCCGCCCGACGACGACGAGCCCCCAGGCGAGAAGAAACACGGCGAAGACATTGCGGCGGCCTCTGGGGAGGGTGTTCACCGCCCGGCTCCTTCGACGTATTCGACCTGTCCGGGGCGCGGAGGTCGCAGCCCCTTGCGGGCGGCGGCGGCGGCAACGCGATCCGGCGCCGAAGCGAGTGAAAGCTGCGCGCGCAGGCGCCGGCTCTCCTCCGTCATCTCCGCCAGCGTCCGGGTGCGCGCTTCCCGCGCATACCCGACGCGCACCGTCTCGACGTGCAGAGCCGCGTAAACGAGAAACGCGCAGGCGATCGGAAGGAGGGCCAGCACGAATGCGGCGAGCTCCTGCCCGCGGCGGCGGTCGCGCTCGCGCGTCAGATGCAGGTTCTGAACGCGCTTCGACTGCGAGTAGGCGACCGAGCTCACGTCAGATCTCCGCGATCTTCTCCGCCACGCGCATGCGGGCGCTGCGGGACCGCGGGTTGTCGCGGATCTCCCCTTCCGAGGCGACGATCGGCTTCCGGGTCAGGACCCGCAGAATCGTGCGTGCTCCACAGACGCACGTCGGGAGCCGCGTCGGGCAGACGCAGACTCCGGATTCGCGCTTCAACGCTTCCTTCACCATGCGATCCTCGAGCGAGTGGTACGAGAGGATGCCCAGCCGCCCGCGCGCGTTCAAATGCACGACGGCCGCGGCGAGAAAGCGCGAGAGGGCCACGAGCTCCTGATTGACTTCGATGCGGAGCGCCTGGAACACCTTCGTCGCGGGGTCGATTTTTTCGCGCGATCCTTTCGCGTTCGCCACGATGCGGGCGAGCTGCCGGGTGGACGTGATCGGGGCTGACGTCCGCTCCGAAACGATCCCTCGCGCGATCTTGACCGCCATCCATTCCTCCCCGTATTCGCGGAAAATCCGCGTCAGTTCATCGACCGAAGCTGTCGACACGATGTCGGCAGCGGTTCGGCCTTCCCGGCCCATCCGCATGTCGAGCGGCCCCTCTCGACGGAAAGAAAACCCGCGCTCCGCGCGGTCGATCTGCATGGAGGAGACTCCGAGGTCCGCGAGGATTCCGTCCGGCCGCCCTCGGTTTTCGAGGACCGTGTCGAGGTCGTCGAAATTGCTTTCGAGAAGCTCGACCCGGTCTTCGAATCGGGCCAGGCGTTCGCGGGCGAGTCCCAACGCCTCGGAATCGCGGTCCAGGCCGAGCAGACGGATCTGCGGCCCGGCGTCGAGAAGAGCTTCGGCGTGTCCGCCAGCGCCCACCGTGGCGTCGACGAAGAATCCGCCTCGCTCCGGCGCGAGCCAGGCGACGACTTCGGCGGCGAGCACCGGCCTGTGCGGGGGCTGTCCAACGTCTTGCGTCTCCCGTCTCCCGTGTTCAATCGCTTCGGCTCAGGTCAGCAGCTTCGAAATCGCGTCGTAGTCGTCGTCGGAGAAGTCCTCGCTCGCCAGGCGCGACGCAAGAGCCCCGCGGTCGGAGACGACTAAGTGATCGATGTTCCCGGTGACGACGACGTCGGACGGCAGTTTCGCGGTGTCGCGAAGGATCTGCGGAACGAGCAGGCGGCCCTGCCCATCGAGCGACGCGTCCTGGCCGAAGAAGTTGACCCGCTCTAAAAACTTGTTTTTCGCGCGGTGAATCGCCGGCAGCGCCGCGAGCTTCTCTTCGAGCGCGCGCCACATCGCCAGCGGATAGAGAAGAACCTCTTTTCCGTGCAGAGATGTGACGAAAAACTCCGGACCGAAGGCCTCCTCGATCTGTTGACGAAAGAGGTTGGGCACTTTGAGACGGCCCTTCTCGTCGAGGCGGGCCGGCGCGCTGCCGCGAAATCGATCCATTGTTCAATTTGAGGTCCCGACAGCGTGTCGGAGCCACTTTCTCCCACTTTTTTCCAGATTAGTCCACTTGCGGGCATGTTAGGAGTGCCACGCTTCCACGTCAAGCGAAAGCATTTAAAGGAGATGAGTTGCGGGCGTTAACAGGGCGTAAGTGGCGAGCTCACTCATGCCAGTCGCGAGTGAGGTCGAGCCACATCGCCAGCCCCCGATGAACTCCGAAGCGTGCGTACCGACGGCCGATGGACGCATCGGTCTTCTTCGCGGGCCCGGGATGAAGCTGCCGGTATTTCTGCCGTACCCAGGAGTCGAGCGCCAGGAAGTCGTGGCGGCCGAGGATCCTCAGGAGTCCCTCGGCGGCATAGGGTCCGAACCCGCGCTCCTCCAGGATCTCCTCGCGGATCCCGGATGCCGGACGGCTGACGTCTTCCCAGCGCTCGAGGGCGAGCCGGCCCGACGCGACGCGCCGGGCGAAGAGCGCGAGAGCCGGGGCGCGGTACCCGCAGCGCACCTCCCGCTCGAGGCGTCCCGCGGTAAAGCGCGCGAGCTGCGGCGCCGTAGGAAAAGCAGCGCCGTCAGGTCCCGCGAGAGCGATCAGCCGCGTCACCATCCCGCGCGTCGCGGCCCAGGAGCAGTTGGTCGTCAGGAGCATCTTCACGGCGTCTTCGAAGAGCGAGGGGGCCCGCAGCATCCGCCCGCCGCCTCTCTCGATGCTGCGCAGAAGATCGGGCTCCCCCGCAAGCGACGAGGCGAAGCGGGAGAGATCGAGATCGAGAGAGAACACCCGGCGCGCGATGGCCTCTAGCGGCCGCCGGGAAACCTGCCGCGCCGACGCGATGAGAAGGCCCTCGGCCGCCTCGAACCGGACGGGCGCCGAGTGATTTTCCACGACGACGCGCGTGTCGAGGACGTCCGAGCCGGGCCTGTATTGAAAGGGCGGGAGGTCGTACCAGCCGTGCGAGCGGACGACGCCGTCGAAGGAAAAGAAAGGCGGAAGCGGGATCTCGACGCCGACGGAGCTAACCCTTCTTCTCTTCCGCTTTCGCGAGCGACGGATCGTAGATCTTGATGTACGCCTCGCGCCGGAGGTGCTGAATGAATTCGCTGAAGCGCTTCTCGTAGAGGTTTTCGCCGATGCGCTTCTTCAGGTCTTCGCTCACGTCGGCAAAGGCCTTGTAACCGGCGGTTTTCCGGTCGATGACGCGGAAGAGATGGATCGACGCCGGGAGGAGCACCGGAGCGGGAAACTCCACGGGCTGGTCGGAGAACACCGCCGCGTCGAGCGCCGGAAGAAGCTCGCCCGAGGACACGGTCCCGAGATCGCCGCCGCGGTTCTTCGCGTTTCCTTCCGAGTACTCCTTCGCGAGGTCATCGAATTTCCCCCCGGAGGCCAGGCGGGCGCGGATCTCCTCCATGCGGTTGACGGCCCGCTCGCGTCCCGCGGGGTCCGAGGCGGTGAAGCGGAGCACGATCTCGAAAACGCGCGCCTGCGGAGGCACGCGATAGAGCTTCTCCTTCTGGCGCTCGTACTCGGTCCGGAGCATGTCGTCGCTGACGTCCATCTTGCCGGTGACGTCGCGGCCGATGACCTTCTGGAGCGTGATCGTCTCCCGCATCTGACGCCTGAGCTCGTCACGCGTCATGCTGGACGAAGCGAGCGCGGCGTCGAATTCCTGGTCGGTTGCCAGGTTGTACTGCCGCTTCACCCGCTCCACCGCTTCATCGACCTCGCCGTCCGTCGCGGAGACGGTCGGCCCGAGCTCTTTGGCGCGCTCGTCGATCAGCCGTTCCCGGATCATGTCGTCCAGGACGTCTTTCTTCAGCTGCACCTTGTCGGTCGGGGCATTGGGCGCATTCTGAGCGGCCGTCAACCGCTTGTCGAACTCGCTCTGGGTGATCAGCCGGTCATTGACGCGGGCGACGATCTTCTCGACGAGCTCTGCCGCGCGGGCAGGCGCTGGCAGCGCCGCGAAAAGGGAGAACGCGAGAGAAGCGGCCGCAAACAGGGATAAGGATCGTGTCTTCATGCTCAGGGTCATAACACCGGAACTTTATCGGAATTTCCCGGAGGGTCCGTCCCCGACGATAAGGAGACGGCCCCTCACCCCAACCGTCGTCCGTGGCTGGACGTTTCCAGTCCGGTCAGCCCAATTGTGCCAGGGGTGTGCCGGTGATCTCGGCAAGCCAGCTCGTCATCGCAGGCAACAGCGACTCGCCCGCCGGCGAGGGCACCGTCAGCACTCGCGCCGGAGAGAGGCGGGCGCCGCGGGTCTGGCGCACGAAGTCGGTCAGGCGCGCCGCGTCGATCGAGGCGTCCTCGGCGAACCGGAGATGTACCTGGCCGGCCTGGCGGGTCAAAGACGTCACCCCGATCCGTTCCGCGCGCGAGCGCAGGCGGGCGTACTCGACCAGTCGCCGCACCGCGGGAGGCGGCTCGCCGAACCGGTCGGCGATCTCTCGCGAGGTCTCGTCGAGCTCCCGGTCGTCCCTCGCGCGCGCGATCTTCTTGTAGATCATCATGCGCCAGTTCTCGTCGGCGACGTACGACGGCGGGATCGTGAGATCGAGGCCGAGTGAGAGCGTCACCGTCCGCTCGGGCACGGGCTCTTCGCCCTGGATCTCACGGATCGATTCCTCGAGCAGCGTGAGATACGTCTCGAAGCCGACCGACGCGATCTGCCCCGACTGTTCGCCTCCGAGGATGTTTCCGGAACCCCGGATCTCCAGGTCCTTGGCGGCGATGCGGAACCCGGCGCCGAGATCGCAAAACTCCTGGATCGACGCGAGGCGCCGCCGCGCCGTGTCCGAGAGCGCGGCCGTCTCGTGCACGAGGAGAAACGCGGATGCGGGCTTGTCGCTCCGTCCGACGCGGCCGCGCAGCTGATAGAGCTGCGCGAGCCCGTAGGCCTCCGCGCGGTCGATCAGGATCGTATTCGCGGACGGGATGTCGAGACCGTTCTCGATGATCGTGGTCGCGAGGAGCAGGTCCGCCTCGCGCGTCGTGAACTTCAACATCGCCTTCTCGAGCTCGTTCTCCCGCATCGCTCCGTGGGCGACCGCGATCCGGAGCTTCGGAAGCAGGGTTTCGAGCTCGTCGCGGACGCGGCCGATCGATTCCACCCGGTTGTGCACGAAGAAGACCTGCCCGCCGCGTTCGAGCTCCGCCTCGATGGCCTCACGGATGACCTCGGGCTTGCGCGGGACGACCTGGGTCTCGATCGCGAGGCGGTCGCGAGGCGGGGTCTCGATGATCGAAAGGTCGCGCAGGCCGGAGAGCGAGAGGTGGAGCGATCGCGGGATCGGCGTCGCGGACATCGCGAGCACGTCTATCGAGGTCTTCCACTCCTTCAGTCGCTCCTTCTGCGCAACCCCGAACCGCTGCTCTTCGTCCACGATCAGAAGACCGAGGTCCCGGAAGGCGAGGTCCTTGCCCAGCATTCGGTGGGTCGCGATCAGAATGTCGACGGTGCCCTCGGCGACCTTTCTCACGATCTCCTTCTGCTCCTTCGGGCTGCGAAAACGCGACAGCAGATCGATCGAGACCGGGAACGCGGCGAAGCGCCTCTTGAAGGTGCGAAAATGCTGGTCCGCCAGGATCGTCGTCGGAGCGAGGACGGCCACCTGCTTGCCGTCGAGCACGGCCTTGAACGCCGCCCGCATCCCGACCTCGGTCTTCCCGTACCCGACATCCCCGCAGAGGAGCCGGTCCATCGGCTTCGACGACTGCATGTCGCGCTTCACGTCCGCGATCGCCTGCGCCTGGTCTGGGGTCTCGACGTATTCGAACGCGTCCTCGAACTCCTTCTGCCATGGCGAGTCCTTGGAGAAGGCGAAGCCGTCCGCGAGCGTGCGCCGCGCGTAGAGCTTCAGGAGCTGGTCCGTCATGTCCCGCATCGCCTTCTTGACGGACGCCATGCGCCTGGCCCATCCGGCCCCGCCCAGCTTGTCGAGCGAGGGCTCGACGCCTTCGAGCCCCGAGTACTTCTGAACGAGGTCGAAGCGCTCCACGGGAAGGAGAAGCCGCTTTTCGTCCGCGTACCCGATCTCCATGAACTCGCGCTCTTCGCCGTCGACGGGCACCCGCTTCAACCCCTGGAAGACCCCTATCCCGTAGTCGCGATGCACCACCGCGTCGCCGAGCTTCAAGTCACGCAGGTCGGAGAGGAATGCCTCGGAAGGCCGGCGGCGCGACGTCGAGACCGGCTTCTCCTCTCCGAAGATCTCGCTCTCGGAGTAAACGGAGACGCGCGGCTCGCGCATGCGAAAGCCGCCCGAGATGTCGGCCGGAACCGAGATCACGACCCCGGCACTGCGCTCCGACGAAACGTGCAGCCCGTACTCGAGGGCGAAGCGCCGCAGCTTCTCGGCTCCTCCGGTCGGCCGCACCGCGACGAAAACCTCCTCGTTGTCGGCCAGGGCCCGCGCGATCTCCCCGGCGGCTTCCTTCGTTCGTCCGCCGTGACCGGAAATCGCCTCCGCCGGCAGTCGAAGGAGCGCGCCCCCGCCCGACAGACCGACGCGGTCGAAGCGCAACGCCGCTTCCGCCAGCGCCGCACGGATGCGGTCCGCGGGATGGGCAAGCTCTTCGGGAAGGAACGGGTCCCGGTCGGGATCGCGGTCCGCGGCGAGCCGTTCGGAAAAACCCGCGATCTCCTCTTCCACCGCGGCGGGCTCCAGCACGACGAGTGCGGCTCCCGCGGCGTGGTCCAGCCACCCGGACGGCATCGGCGACACCGCCGGAGCAAAGACGATCCGCTCGACTTCGGACGGGTAACGGCCCAGCCGCTCGGTCAGCATCCCGCGTTCGTCCTCCGACTCCCTCGCGATCGCAAACGGCGGCAGCACCACCGACGGCAGCCGCTCGCGGGAACGCTGCGTGTCGGGGTCGAAGACGCGGATCGACGCGATGCGGTCGCCGTCGAGCTCGACGCGCACGGGCAGGTCCCGGTCGGGGGCGAACACGTCGAAGAGGCCGCCGCGCACCGCGAGGTCCCCGGTCTCGACGACGAGATCCGACCGGCGATAACCGACGGCGGTGAGCCGCCCGACGAAACGGGGAAGAGAGATCTCCTCCCCCTCGCGCAGCGACATCACGAGCTCTCCGAAGACCTCGGGCGAAGGAAGGCGGGCGAAAAGGGACCGCGCCGGAAGTACGACGGCGCGCACGGACCCCGGGTCTCTCAGGGCGGAGAGAAGGCCGAACTCATCACGGCGCGCCTTGAGCGACGGAGGGATGCGCTGGTAGGGCGTCAGAGTCAGGGCGGGCGCGTGGAAGACCCGCGGCACGCCGGAAGCGACGAGATCGTCTGTCAGCGATTCCGCGGCCTTTTCGTCGGGGACGACGATCGCCAGAGGCCGGTCGAGGTCGCGCGAAAGCGCCGAGAGAACGATTCCGGGCAGCGCGCCCGCGGCGCCGGCGATGACCGGGCTCTCCCCGCGCGAGACGCGGGCGAGCAGGTCGGCGTACGAAGGAAATCCCCGGACGAGATCCGCGAGCATCAGGGAGGAGATCGGAAACCTACGCGCGCTCGACGGGGCCGGCCGTTCGCGTCGAGAGCATCGGGGAGAGCTCGCGAAGGCGCTTGACCGCAGAAGTGGCCGACGCGATCGCGAAGTCGATTTCCTGGGCGGTCGTGAAGCGGCCGAGACCGAACCGGATCGACGCATGCGCGAGATCGTCGGAGACGCCGACCGCGCGGAGAACGTGAGAGGGCTGGAGCGAGGCCGAGGTGCACGCCGATCCCGAGGAAACGGCAATGTCCTTCATCCCCATCAGAAGCGCCTCGCCCTCGACCCCCGCAAACGACAGATTGAGATTGCCGGGCAGACGTTCCTCGCTGGCGCCCGGAGGGAGGCCGCCGTCTTCCGCGAGCGCGGGCAGGGCGGCACCGTTTACCGTGACGTCCGGAACCCCTCCGAGGATCCCGTCGCAGAGGCGCGCCCTCAGGAGCCGCAGCCGGGCGGCTTCCGTGTCGCGTTCGGCGATTCCGATCTGCGCGGCCTTTCCGAGCGCCACGATTCCGGGCACGTTCAGAGTCCCGGAACGCAGGCCGCGCTCCTGCCCGCCGCCGACGACCAGCGGGGAGAGCCGCACTCTCGGATTCCGTCCGCGCAAGTAGAGAGCGCCGACGCCCTTCGGCGCGTAGATTTTGTGTCCTGAGACGGAAGCGAGGTCCACTTTCATGACCTCGACGTCGAAGGGCACCTTCGTAAAGCCCTGGACCGCGTCCGTGTGGAAGAGGACGCCCCGGGCGCGGCACACCGCGCCGATCTCCGCGACCGGGTGGAGCGTTCCGATCTCGTTGTTGGCGAGCATCAGGCTGACGAGCACCGTCCGGTCGGTCAGGACTTCTTCGACCGCCTGAGCGGAGATCCGCCCCGTCCGGTCCGGCTCGAGGACGGTCAGCCGGAAGCCCTCTTTTTCCAGAGCCCGGCAGACGTCGAGCACCGCGTGATGCTCCGTCGCGCCGGTCACGATGTGGTCCCCGTTCTGCCGGTACGCCCGCGCCACGCCGAAGATCGCCAGATTGTTCGACTCGGTCGCGCCGCTCGTGAAGAGGATGTCCTTGTCGGCGGCGTTCATGGCGGCGGCGACCTGGTGGCGCGCTTCATCGACCGCCGCCTCCGCTTCCCAACCGAACACATGGCTGCGGGAGCCGGAGTTCCCGAACGCCGTCGTCAGGTAAGGCAGCATGGCGTTGAGCACCCGCGGATCGACGGGCGTGGTCGCGTGATTGTCGAGGTAGATCGGAAGCTTCATAAAACGGTGGAACGGCCGGTGCCGCCGGGAGAGCGTACCGTTTTACGTTCACGGGGGAAAACGCCTGCAGAGGCGCGGGTATTTCGGGCCGGGCGCCGGGCGACCCTTCTCCCCCCTTCTCCCTCCCCATCGAGGCATAATCCCGAACAAGCGATGTCATCTCTTCCCCGGGTCGAAATGTCTTTCTCATTCTCCTCGCCCCGGCCGAAGGTTCGTCTCGTCAACGCGTTCGCCCGTCCCTTCGAGAACGTTGTCGCGACCGCGCGGACGTGCTACTCCTCGAAGGGGATCGTCACGGAGGACCAGGCGTCCGCCCGTCCGGAGCGCCGCGACGCGCTCGCCCGGTCGATTTACGGCGCGGGGCATCACACGACCTTTCAACACGCGCACTTTCAGTTCGCGATGGAAAACGTGTCGCGTCAGTTTCTCTGGAGCTTTCTGCACAGCCACCCGTTCTACAACTCGGAGCAGGTCTCCCAGCGCTACGTCGAAGTGAAGGCGGGCCAGTACGCGATCCCGCCGATGCCGCCCGCCGAGCGCGAGATCTTCGAAGGGGCCGCTCGGCGCCAGCAGACCGCGTACGAGCGGCTCACAGAGATCCTGACCCCGGTCGCCGGAGAGCGCTATTTCGGTATTTTCCCGGGGCGCACCCGGGGCGACGGACGCACGCGCTTTGCCGGCGCGGTGCAGAAGAGGGCACAGGAGATCGCGCGGTACGTCCTGCCGGTGGCGACCTTCGCGTACCTGTACCACACCGTGTCAGGAATCACGCTCTTCCGTTACTGGCGCCTCTGTGAATCCTCCGACGCGCCGACCGAGCAGCGCGAGGTCGTCGGACAGATGGTCGAGGAAGTGCTTCGCCACGACCCGCTCTACCGCGGCGTGCTCCAGGATCCGATCCCGCTCGAGGAGACACCCGAGTACGCGCTCTTTGCGGCGCAGCGCGAGGCGGGCGGCGTCCGATCCGGCCGCGCGTTCCGAGAAGAGTTCGACCGCGAGCTCCTGGGCCGCGTCTCGCGCCTGGTCGACTGGAAGGCGAACAACGAAGAGGTGCTGGCGTCCGCGGTGCGCGAAGTGCTCGGGCTGCCGCGCGCGTCCCTTTCGGACGCGGACGCGATCGCGCTCGCGCTCGATCCCGCGAAGAATCCGCTGCTCGGCGAGACCCTCACGCTGACGACGCACGGCAAGCTGTCGCGCGCGCTCTTTCATCCGTCGTACACCTTCCGCAAGAAGCTGTCGCACACCGCCGACAGCCAGGATCAGCGCCACCGGATGACGCCCGCGTCCCGGCCCGCGCTTCCCGCGTACCTGACGGAGGAGCCGGACTACATTGTCCCGATGCTCGTTCCCGACGTCCCGGAGGCGGCGGATCTCTACCGCCGCACCATGGAGGAGACCTGGGAGGCGATCGCACTCCTGCGCTCCCACGGCGTGCCCGACGAATACGCGGCGTATCTGCTTCCAAACGCGGTCGCGATCCGCTTCACGGAATCCGCCGACCTCCTGAACCTGCACCACAAGTTCGCGATGCGGCTCTGTTACAACGCGCAGGAAGAAATCTGGCGGGCGTCTCTAGACGAGGCCCTGCAGATCCGCGAAGTGAACCCGCGGATCGGTCCCTGGCTACTCCCGCCCTGCACCCTGCGCCACCACGCGGGAGTCCGACCGGTCTGCCCGGAAGGCGACCGCTTCTGCGGAGTCACGGTGTGGAAGCAGTCGGCGGAGACGTATCAGCGCGAGCTCTAGCGGCGTTCGGCTAGGCGTTCCGCCTCGGACCGATCTGTTCTCCCGAGGTCAACACGCACGGCTCTTTGCGTCAGAGCCGCCACCCAACCCTTCCCCGCGCGCCGAGAGGGAGGAAAGCCCTAACCTCGGGGCGATGGTGGCTGAGCTCGTCACGAGAGGAGTCTCCTGACCGAAGGGAAGGAGGACCTCTTGTGACGGGAGTCGCAGCGAACGGAGGGACGACGCAAGCGGTCGCGCCGACAGGCGAGCCGCTGGCCGGTGCCGTTCGCGGGGCGAACGGCACGGCCCGGAGTGAGCGGAGGCGCCGCCGCCGGCCGCGCACGAGTCGGCGCTCAATCTCCGCGCCCCGGATCTCTTCAGGTCCGGGGCGCTTCTTTTTTCGCGGCGAGCTCCGCCGCCGACGGCTTCCGGCGGACCGACAGCGTCAGCGCGAACCGCGCCACGGCCTCATCCCCGGAGATCGACGGCACCGTCGCAATGACCCTCACCGCGAGATTCTCGCGATCTCCCGTTTTCTCCGCGCGATCGAGAAGCTCCCGGATTTCCCCGCCCTGCTCGCAGGAGAAATGCACGTCGCCCTCGGCGCGGCGCAGGAATTCCGCGCGGACATCCTTGAAGATCACCGAGATACGGCCGCCGCGCCCACGCAGCAGCCGGAATCCGAGCAGGGCCGCGGCCGCGTCGGCCCCCGAACAGAGGACACCGAAATACATCGACCCCACGTGATTGCGGGTCCGGGCCGAAAGGGGAACGCGCAGGACACAGCGCTCGCCGTCCATCTCGACCACGGCCGGGCGAATCCACGCGAGCAGGCGGATGTGACGCCACGCCCACGCGCGAAGCGCCCAGGTTTCCCGGAGCCGCACGAAGCTCGTCATGCGGGCGATCGTAGTTCCTTTTTCGCGCGGCGGCCGCCTTGCGCTTTCCGGCTATAGACTTTCGGCAAACGATCAGGAGAACCCGATGAAGCTCGTCTGGCGCGCCACTTTCGGGGCGCTTCTGTTTTCCACGTGCGCTCTCGGGGCGAAGATCCCGACGCCATCCGAGAGTGTCGGGTTCACCGTCGGCGCGGACCGGCAGCTCGCCGACTACCGCCAGATCGCCACGTACTTCAAGGCTCTCGCGGCGGGCTCTCCGCGCGTGAAAATCGAGGTGCTCGGGAAGACGACGCTCGGCGAAGACATGTTCCTGGCGGTGATCTCGTCGGAGGAGAACATCCAGAACCTGCCGCGGCTGCGCGAGATCTCGCGAAAACTCGCGGACCCGAGGGGGCTCTCAGAAGCGGACACCGCCGCGCTCGCGCGCGAAGGCCGCGTCATCCTCCTCATCACCTGCAACATCCACTCGACGGAGATCGGCGCCTCGCAGATGGCGATGGAGTGGGCGCACGCGCTCGCCACCGCGACCGACGCCGAGACGAAGCGCCGCCTCGACCGGGTGGTGCTGCTCCTCGTTCCGTCGCTGAACCCGGATGGCCAGATCATGGAGACCGAGTGGTACCGGAAGAACCTCGGTACGAAGTACGAAGGCAGCCGGATGCCGTGGCTCTACCACCACTACGTCGGCCACGACGACAACCGCGACTGGTACATGCTCACGCAGAAGGAGACCCGCGCGATGACGCGGGCCGCTTATCAGGAGTGGTTTCCGCAGGTCTGGCTCGACGAGCACCAGATGGGCACGACGGGCCCGCGCATCTTCGTGCCGCCGTACGCCGACCCCGTCGACACCGACATTCACCCGCTCGTCTGGCGCGAGGTGAATCTGATCGGCTCCAACATGGCGCTGCGCATGGAGCAGGCCGGAAAATCCGGGATCATTTACGGGTTTGCGTACGACGCTTACTGGCCCGGCGGCACCAAAAACACCGCCTGGTACAAGAACATCTCGGGCCTCCTGACGGAAGTCGCGTCCGCGCGGATGGCGACACCAATCACGATCGCCCCGGGCGAGCTCGCGGGCGGCCGCAAGGGGCTCGTCGAGTACGGCCCGCAGACGAACTTTCCCAATCCGTGGCCGGGCGGACTCTGGCGGCTGCGCGACATCATGGATTACGAGCGCATCGCGTCGGACGCGATCCTCGAGACGTGCGCGGACCGAAAGGAAGACTTCCTGAGCGACATGGCGGCGCGCGCCCGCGCCTCGATCGCGGCGGCCGGCCCGAAGGACGCGTTCCGGTTTCCCGCTTCGCAGCGCGACCGCGCCACGTCTCTTCGCCTCGCCCAGCTGATGGCAGATCACGGCGTGGAAGTGAAGACCGCGTCGAACGGCGACGTCTGGATCCCGCTTGCCCAGCCCTACGGCCGCTTCGTCACCGAGATGCTGACCACGCAGCGGTATCCCGAAGTGAAGCTCGTCCCCGGCCGGGACATCGTGAGGCCCTACGACGTCGCGGCGTGGTCGCTCCCGCTCATGATGGGAGTCGAGGCGGAGCGCGCCTCTCTTCCCGACGGATTGAAGCCCTTCGCGCTTCCCGCGGCCGGCGCCCCTTCCAGCGCGGGCTCGTATGCGCTCGCGCCCGGAAGCGCGGAGAACGCGAAGGTTGTGAACGCGGCACTTCGCGGGAAGGGATCCGTCTCGATCGCCCGCTCACCCTGGAAGGAGGGCGGCCGGGAGTGGCCCTCCGGGACCGTCATCTTCGACAACGCCGCCGCGAAGGCGGCCGGCGCGGCCGTGCCTCCCGGTGTCGCGTGGACGGCGGTGCAGGGCGCGCCGGCGGGAGCGGAAAAGCTCTCGGCGCCCCGCGTGGCCCTCTACAAGCCGTGGGCCGCGTCGATGGACGAAGGCTGGACGCGGTGGGTGCTCGAACAGTACGGTTTCGACCCGAAGAACGTGGACAACAAGACGATCCGGGCGGGAAAGCTCAGGGACTCCTTCGACGTCGTCGTGCTCCCGGACGTCGACAAGGAAGTGATCGACAAGGGACGGCCGAAGGCGGAAGAGGGCGCGATGAAGTATTTCGCCGAGCTTCCCGCCGACTACGCCGGGGGGATCGACAAGGACGGATCGAAGGCGCTCAAGGAGTTCGTCGAAGCCGGCGGAACCATCGTGGCGCTGGCGGGATCGAGCGACTGGGTCGTCGAGGAGTTCAACGTCCCCGTCCGCAACACGCTCGCGAAGGTCAAAACCGAGGACTTCGGTTTGCCCGGATCGATCCTGCGGGTGCACGTTTCTCCTCACCCTGTCACCTACGGCCTACCCGAAGACGCCGCTGTGTTCGCGGACGCGCCGATCGCTTTTCAGACCGCCGTCCCGGGGGCGGAGATGGAACGCTGGGTGCTCGCTTCGTACCCCAGCGACCCGCGCGACATCCTGCTTTCCGGCTGGATCCGCGGAGAGGACCGTCTCGCGCGCCGCGCCGCGGCCGTCGCCATGACGTACGGCAAGGGGCGGATCGTTCTGCTCGGCTTTCGCGCGCAGCACCGCGCGCAGACGCACGGCACCTACCCGTTCCTCTTCAACGCGCTCTACTGGTCGGTCGCGAAGTGAGGCCCTCCCTGTCAAATTCCTCGTCCGGCCCACGCGGGCCGCGACACCGCGTCGCGGTCAAGGCACGGGAAATGCTCCCCATTCCCGTATGAAGAAATTCCTGCTCCTCGCCGGCGCGGCGGTGCTGGCCGTCACGCTGATCACCTGCCGTTCCACGAAGACGACCGTGGCCCGCATGCCCGGCCCGACCCCGGCACCCGCAACCGCCCGTCCTGCCGCCGCCGTGGCCCCCGCTGCCGCGTCCACCCCCGGGGTGACTCCGATGCCGGTCGCGACGCCCGCGAGCGCCTCGCGGTACGACCGCGCCCCCGGAGTCCTGTACGAGGAGACACGCCCGGCGCCTCCCGCACCGCCCGCGACTCCGACCCGCCGCCCGAGCGTCGCCGCCCCGGCCGCTGACGCTCCCGCGCCCGCAAACCCCGGGGGCAAGCCGACGCCGACGCGCAAACCCGGCGCGTATTACGAAGACCCCGACACGCCGTTCCGTACGCCGACTCCGCGCCCGTCCGGCGCCTAGTCGATGCCGGCGGACCCGGACGGGAGCGCGCTGCTCCGGCACTTCCGCGACGCCTTCGCCGGCGACCCGACGCGCGCGTATTCGGAGTGGTACCGCCTCCAGGAGGAGTTGCGCGACACGGGTCCCGCTGCGGTGGCCCGCGCGCTCGCCGACGATCTCTGGTCGGAGCGCGACGCATTTTCGTTTGCGACGGAGGCGGACCGCGCGCGGTTTCTTCATAACCTCGCGGTCTTCTTCGGCAGCTCCGGCCCGGCGGCCGACCTCTCTCGGGCGCGTGAGCTGTTCGGGAGCGCGCTCGCCCACTTCTCGGCCGACGACGACGGCGGGTGGCGCGCCCGCGCGCACCACAATTTCGCGACGGCCCTGGCGAACCTGGGCGAGGACCCGCAGGCGCTCGAAGAAGCAGTTTCGCTCTTCGAGCAGGCGCTCGCGTGGCGCACCCGTGAGCGGGAGATCGCGCGCGGCGTGACGCTTCACAACATGGGACGCGCGCTGCACCGCTGGGCGGACCTCGATCCACCTCGGTCGCGCGAGCTTCTGGACCGGAGCGCCGCGGCCCTGAAAGAAGCGGTCGAGATCCGCGGACGCCACGGCCTCGTCGAGGGCCGGGCGCTGTCTCAGTTTCAGCTCGCCCTCGCGCTCGAGGGGGCGGGGCGGCGCACAGACGCCCAACGTGCGTTCGCGAACGCAGCGGAGGAATTCGAACGGCTCGGCAAAACGGAATCGGCGGCGGTGGCCGCCGCTCGTGCGGAGGCACACGCGGCCGCCGACTCTCCCGCCGAGTGACTGCGGGGAGCTGCTGTTAGCGCCCTTCGAGGAGCGCCATGGGAGTCACCCGGCTCTCCTGCTCGACCTGGTCCTTCGTGCAGTCCTTCGGCGCCTTGTCCGGCCGGAACCGCAGGAGCCGCGTGCCGTGGCGAAATCGGCCGCCGGTGAAATGGTCGTACTGAATCTCGACGACCAGCTTCGTCTGCAGCGGCTGCCACTCCCCCGTGCGCTCCGTGCTCCACCGGCTCGGACCGCCGGGAGCCTGGCCCGTAAAGCCAGGCGGCTTCACGAGCTTCTCGAGCTGCGGCAGAAGCTCCGTCTTCAGGGCTCCGGTCAGGCCCGAACAGAAGCCGACGTGGTCGAGCTTGCCGGATTCGTCGTACAGGCCGAGGAGCAGCGAACCGAGCGCCTTGGCCTTGGAGGCATAGCGGAATCCGCCGATCACGCAGTCGGCCGTCCGGAGCAGCTTGATCTTCTGCATGCCGGTCCGGTCGCCGGAGCGATAGTCGAAGTCCGCGCGCTTGGCGATCACGCCGTCCATGGCGCCGCCCGCCGAGCGCAGCCACTTCTTCGCCTGCGCGAGGTCCGGCGTCGCGGGCGAGAGACGGATCCCGATCCCCCCTATCCCCGCGAAGTGCTTGCGCGCAAACGCCTCCAGACGCTTGCGCCGTTCGGCGAGCGGGAGCGACGTCAGAAGTTTCCCCTTCTCGTCGACGAGGAGATCGAACACCAGGTACAGCCCCGGGGTCTCCGCCGCGAGTTTCTTGATCCGGCTTTCGGCGGGATGGATCCGCTGCAGAAGGTCGTCGAACGACAGCTCCTCGCCGATGGGAATGACGATCTCACCGTCGAGGACGAACTTCGGCGCGCGAATCGAACGCACGTTCGCGACGACCTCCGGGAAGTAACGCGCCAGCGGCTGGCCCGCCTTCGATTGGAGCTCGATCGCGTCGCTGTCACGGAACGCGAGACAGCGGAACCCGTCCCACTTCGGTTCGTACTGCCACTCGGGGCCCGTCGGGATTTCCGCGACGAGCAGGCCCGCCATCGGGAGATACGGCGGCCGGATCGGCAGCGCAATCTCAGTCGGCGCGGCGTCCGAGCCCGGCCGAGGCGCGGCCGTTTCTTTCGGCGCGGACTTCTTGCGCGGGCTCACAGGTACTTCTCCAGGCGGAACCGGCCTTTCGGCGAGAGGAGCGGCGCCCAGAGGTCTCCCCTCTCGGCGACCCGCGCGGGCAGGTTGTCGATCCGGAAATCCTCGAGCCGCACACCTTTTTCGATCTCCTCCCAGGTGACGGGCGCCGACGCCGTGGCGCGCGGCTTCGGCCGAACGGAATAGATCGAAGCGAGGGTCCGCCCCCACGCGTTCTGGTTGTAGTCGACGAGCACACGTCCCTTCGGACGTTTCGCGATCTTGTACTCGGCTGTCACGAGCGCGGGATCGCGGGCTTCCATCGTGCGCGCGAATTCCTTGGCGAACGCCCACACCTGTTTCTGGGTCGGGCCGCGGACGATCGGCACATAGACGTGAATACCCTTGGATCCCGTGGTCTTCGGATAGCACGGCATTCCGAGCGCCTCGAGCGACTCGTGCACGAGGCGCGCGGTGGCGACCACCTGCTCGAACTCCGCGCCCGGAACGGGGTCGAGATCGAAGTGGAGGTAGTCCGGGCGATCCACATCGTCGCATCGCGCGTACCACTGGTTCAGGTCGATGCAGCCGAGGTTTATGACCCACAGGAGCGACGCGAGATCCTGGACCATCGGAAAGTCGATGACGTGGCCCGAGGCGTGCTCGATCGAACAGAGCTCGATCCAGTCGGGGCGGGGGGAAGGGGCGCGCTTCATGAAAAAGAATTCGCCCGCCGCTCCGTGCGGGTAACGCTTCATCACCATCGCCCGGTTTTTCAGATGCGGAAGGAGCGCCGGTGAAACGTCCGCGTAGTACCGCAGCAGGTCGCCTTTCGTCACGCCGATGTCGGGCCAGAAGAGCTTGCCGAGATTCGTGAGCTTGACGGTGAGGCCTCCAACCTCGACCTCGGCGTCTCCTTCGCGCGGGATCGAGAGTCCGGCCGATCCGGAGGAGCGCGCCGGCGATGCGGTGGCCGCGGCCGTCCTCTTCGAGGGGTGCCGGTCTCGCGTGACGGGCGGGCCGCCGGAAGCCGCGCGGGCCCGGACGGTTTTCGCCCGCCCGCCCACCGTATTCGCCCGCCCGCCCACCGTATTCGCCCCCCCGCCCACCGTTTTCGCCCCCCCGCCCACCGTTTTCGCCCGCCCCCCCGCCGTCTTCGTCCGCCCGCCCGGTGTCCGCGTCGTCGTCGCCATGCCGCTCCCCATTCAAGAAGGAGGCCGAAACGGCCGGTCCTCCGAAATTTCCGCGGGAGCCGCCGACCGGTCCGGCCTGAGCCTTTCGAGCTTCGGAGGCCGTTTCCCGTGACGGGCACCCTCTCCGATCGGACGATAGTCGAGCTCCCGGCCCTCGCGCACGCACCGCAGGAGGAGCCCGCCGCGGCTCATGTCGCCCCGGCCGACGAACTCCCCCGGAAACCGCAGCCTGTCCCCGAACGCTTTCTGAAGGATATCGACGTATTTCCCGGTCGCGATGCTTCCGAGCAGGATCACCTCGCAGTCGGGGCCGACAACGGCGGCGAGCGCGCGCGCATGGCGCGCGAGCGGCCGCCGGTAACGCGCTTCCGACGTGTCGATCGGGACGCGCGCAAAGCCCCGCAGCCTCGCCAGGGTCACGCGCTCGTGGAAGGGAAGGAGCCCCTCGTTCGGTGTGATGACGAGCACGCCCGGGGCGCCGGCGGGCGGCGCCTCGAAGGCCCGCGCGTATTGGAGCTTCCCGCGGAAATAGAGCCCGGACAAAAAACTGAACACGTCACCGAGAGCGACACCCTCCGGAGACCGGAGCCGGACGGCCACGTCGAACTGCGCCCTCTCGTTGAACACCAGGCGCGCGCGCTCTCCGCCGGAGTTTGCGGGAGAGAGAAGGAAGATGCGGGAAGTCGCCACGGGCGAAATTCTGCAACAGATTCATTCCCGGCGAGCTTCCCCCTTATTGCGAGCGCCCGGCGCTGGAATCGAGTCCCGATCAGCGCGGAGTCCGCGAGGGAGTTACCGCCGCAGCCGGCGTCCGCGGCCGGCGGAGAAACTCGCCGATCCTGGTCTTGAACTCGGCCATCAGGTCGTTCGGGATCGGGATCGACAGGTTGTATTGCGCGATCTTCCAGTCCTGGCCCGATCGGACGAGCACTCCCGAACCGCGCGCCGGGCCCAGATTCGGCGTGTCGAGCGCCTCGTCGAACCACGCCACGGACCCGTCCGGGGAGAACGCGACGTGCCGGTCGCGCGCATGAAAGCTCCAGGCCTTGCCCTTCGCGAAATAGGGGTGTGAAAAGCGCCGGAACTCCTCGGCCGTCCAGCGCTCCGTGGCGTCCGTTCCGAGGAAGACGCCGTTGGCGGCAAAGTGCGCGAAGTAACGAGGTTCATCCGCCGCCGCCGCCGCGGCGTGCCAGTCGTCGAGGATCTTCGCAACCGCCGCGTCGGGGGTAACCGCGGGAGGTGGCGCCGCGAACAGAAACGCGTGAAAAGCGAGGGCGAGGAGCATGGGGGGTCCTTTCGAAAAAGAAAGGGCGGTCAGCCCGGCGGCGGGTTGGCGAGGGCCCGGGCCCGGATCCCTCGCAGCATCGAGAGACGGATGACGCCGCTGAAGAGCTCGATCGTGCGCCAGTACAAACCGAACAGACGGCGCGCCCGGGTTCCGAAACACAGAATGCGTGTCTCGGTCGTCAGCACGGACGCCCGCTCGCCCTCGGGCTCGACGGTAAGATTCCACGCGGCCTTCGCGTAACCCTCCTCCGCGAATTCCGAAAACCCTTCCGCCGTGAGCGTGCGCAGCCCGCCCCCGGGAGTCCAGAATCGTCCTGCCAGGCCGAATACGTGCTCCCGGCCGGTCCGGGCTCCGAGATGGACGAACCGGGCGCCGGTCAGCGACCGGAGGAGCCCCTCGGATGCGGCGGGTCGAGCGACGCGCCGGCCATAGCCCCGCAGGAACATGAGCACCTGCGCCGTGCGCGATTCCCGGATGTCGTAGCGCTCGAGCGCCGCGAAGGCCGCGGACGCCGGGGCCGGGACGAACAGCTGGTACCTCTTGGAAAAATCGAAACGCGGCATGACTTCGTCGAGCAGGGTTGCCCCCGCGGCTCCCGCCGGCGGATTAAGACGCGGGCTCGGCTTCGTTGGGAATCTCCACGGGCGAAACCAGGGAGGCTTCGTGCTCGCGCAGATAGGCCTGCGGCTTCATCATCCGCTGGGTGCGGAGGAGGACGCGCGTCAGATAAGGAATCTGCGCGGGGCGGACCTGCCGCATCCACTCGATCCACGTCTTCTCCCCGCTCGTGTTCAGGATCGACCGGCGCCACGTCTCCGCGTAGAGCTCGAAGAACCGCTTCGCTCCGAGGCGGGGCTCCCACAGGACGTGGTGCATGTCGTACTTGTACCAGGGCTGGCCGGCGAGGATGGGCGCGAGCTTCTGGAAGAGCTCCGTCCCCGGCAGCGGCGTCAGGATCGTGTAGCCGGCGCGCTGGAATCCGTTCTTTGCGACGAAGTCCCACAGCTCCCGGAACTGCTCTTCGCGCCAGTCCGGGTCGATCAGGAAGTTTCCGGTGACGCCGTATCCCATGGAGCGCGAGAGTTTGGCCGCGTCGACGCTCGAGGAAACGCGGGCGTCCTTGACGACGTTCGCGAGCCCCTCGTCCGAAGCGGACTCGAGGCCGAAGAAGATGTCGAAATCCTTCGCGAGCGGACGCCATGCCTCGAGCAGCTCCGGATTCCGGCAGACGAGGTCCGTCCGGGTCTGGACGAGCAGCCAGCGCTTGAAGACGCCGCGTTTGCGGAGCGCGTGCGCGAGCTCGAGGCTCCGGGCGGGATGGTTCCAGAAAAGATCGTCCGCGATGAAGACGGCGTCTCCGACCGAGGCGAGGTCGTCGACGACCGCGCCGATCGACCGCTCCCGGAACGAACGGTCGTAGAGCTGCCAGACCGAACAAAAGTTGCAGCGGAACGGGCACCCGCGGGCGGTCTCGACGAGCCACACCGGCTTGAAGAGCAGGCAGTGGTATCCGTTGCGGTGCCGCTCGACCAGGTCGCGGGCCGGCATCGGGACCCGGTCGAGCCCGGTGCGCGCGGAGAGCGGCGCGGTCGAGACCCATCCGTCCGGGGTGGCGAGCCGCAGGGCCGGGACGGTCGCCGGCGACAGCCCCGCCGCCAGTGCGTCCGCGAGGGCCGGAAGGACCTCTTCGCCGTCATCGACACAGATCGCGTCGATCTCGCCGCTCTCGAGGGGACCCGGGTAAGCCGCAGCGGCGTGGCCGCCCACCACGATGAACGCGTCCGGCGAGACACGCCGGACCTCCCGCGCCGTGGCGAGCACGCCGTCGAACTCGAGTGCGTGCATCGCCGAGATCCCGACGATCGCCGGCCGGGTCCGCCGAAGCGACGACGCCAGGCTGCCGCGGAACCGGAGGTCCGAGATCGCGGCCTCGTGTCCGCGCGCCCGGAGCGCGGAGGCGACGTACTCGAGGCCGAGGGGTTCGACGCGGAAGAACGGACCGAGCCCGAATCGTTCGTTACCGGGATCGGGACGAAGGAGCAGAACGTTCATGTGTGACTGACCTCGAATTGTATAGTCGTTGGACGATGCGAAACAGGGGGGCGGCGGCTCCCGACCCGGCGAAGGCACCCCGCGCCCGGAAAAAATGGGTCAGCCACGGCCTCTCGAACGCCATCGTCTACGGCGGCCTGCACTACGGCGCCCGCTGGCTGCCGATGGCTGTTTTAAACGCGATCAATCTCGTCGGCAATTCCCTCGCGATCCTGCTTCTGCGGGAGACCCAGGCGGGAATTCGCGACAACTTCCAGACTGCCCTGGGCGCATCTGCGAAAGAAGCCGCGCTGCTCGCAAGGAAGCTCTTCTTCGAGTACGGGCGAGCGACGATCGACGTGTGGAAGATGCGCGGCGAAGCGTTCGTCCCGAGGATCACCACTCTCGCGAGAGACGCCGAGGTTCTCGCCGCGAGCCGCAAGGACGGTCGCGGATTTCTCCTCGTCACGGGGCACGTCGGGAACTGGGAGATGGGGGCAGTCACCCTCCGCGCTCACGGGCTGACTCCCGCGGTCGTCGGGCAGCCCGAGCTCGACCCCGACGTGCAGGAGATGAGGCTTCAGCTGCGCAGACGGCTTGGAGTCGAGTCGATCGACATCGGCTCGTCGATGGCGACGGCGTTCAAGGTGCGCGCCGCGGTCGACCGGGGGCGGGCGGTGGCGCTCTTAGTCGACCGGGCGTACTCGGAAGACCAGGTCGTCGTCCCCTTTTTCGGGCACCCGACACCTTTCCTGCGCTCTCCCGCCCTCCTCGCCCGTTTCTGCGGGTGCGACGTGCTGCCCGGATTTTTCCTGCGGGCGCGCGACGGCTCCTACGCGAACGTCTGGGGCACGCCTCTCGCCGCGGACCTCTCCCTCTCGCCGGAGGAGGATGCGGCGAGGATCATGACTCGAGTGGCGGCGGACCTCGAAGGGGTTATCCGCGCGCACCCGACCTCGTGGTTCAACTTTTATCGGTTCTGGAGTGCGGATCCCAGGCCGCGATCCTGACGAGAAGGAGCTCCGCTCCCTTCCCGATCCCGTTCCGCTCCCGCGGAGAAGGGGGCTGGCTTACGGCGTTCCCGCGCGCCGGGGACAGGGGCGGGGTGAGCCACTGGAAGGAGGCCGACGCCAGCGGGTCTCAGGAAGGGGCGGAATCAGTTGACAGCGGAGTCCCGCGGCCGTCTCGATCCCGGTGGTCGCTCGGCTCCCGATTCACCGCGGCTGTGCGGGTCCCCTCGGGCCTCTCCCACTTCCCGTAGACAAAGTTGCCGCAGCAGCGATTGCAGATCGGGAGCGGCTCTTTCGCGAGCTTCTCGCGGAAGAGGATCGCCTTCTCCCCCGTCCAGATCTCGCCGAACTTCTGCCGGCGCACGTTGCCGATGACGTAGTCGGGAAAGTCGCCGCAGAACGTGACGTCTCCGTCGGGCTCGACCTGAGCGAAGTACCAGGCGACCGGGCAAAGGTTGTGACCGAAGGTCTGCTTGAAGTCGGAGAAGTACTCCGGAACCTTTTCCGCCGGGACGTCGGGAACGAAGGACGTCCACGGCTTTCCCCGCGCGGAATCCAGGAAACGCTTGCGTTTCAGGCCCTTGAGAAGCTTCACCAGGTCGGTCATCTGCTGCGTCTTCGAGCCTTTCATCGCCGTGTTCGCGTCGAACTCGAAGCCCTTCCACGAGTCGCCCGAGACTCCGAACGTCTCACGCATCACGGACTCGTACTCGGCCCCGGTCTCCTTCGGCACGAACCAGCGCAGACCGACGTTGATCGTGTCGAGCGGGAGGTCGCGAAGAGCGGCGATCGCCTCCGGGATATCTCCGATGTTCAGCTCCGTGACGGGGAGGATGGCGATCTGCATCGGCATCGGCCGTCGCAGCTCTTTTCTCCAGTGCGCGATCGCTCGCACGCCGTCCGCAACCTTCTGGTACGCGTCGGCCTTTCCCCGGATGCGGTTGTGCACGTCCTCGGGTCCGTCGATCGAGACGGCGATCGTGTCGATTCCCGCTTCGACGAGCTCTCGCGCGTACTGTCCGAGCTTGCCGCCGTTGGTGATGATCGTGCAGGTCAGGCCGCGCTTCTTGATTTCGCGCACGAGGGGAAGAATGTCCGGATAGAGCAGCGGCTCGCCGCCGAAGAGGCTGATGATCGGCTGCGAAGGGGCGATCTCATCGAGAAGCCGCACGTAATCCGGCAGAGCCATCTGGCGGTTCAGGCCGATCAGCTCGCGAATCCGCGCCGCTTCCGTCTGTCCATCCGTCGCAGAGGCCGGGAATCCGTCGGTGCGGTAGATGCCCGTGTCGCCCCACTGCCCGCACATCTTGCAGCGCAGGTTGCACAGGTTGGTGACGCGCAACTGGACGAACGTGGGCATCGGAAGATTCGCCGCCGTCGGCGCGGCGAGATGTCCCATCACCTCGCGTCTGCCGCGGCTCATCCGTCCGAGATGCCGCCGCGCGAAGCTCGCGAGTTCAAGGCCGCGTTTGTAGCTCATTGGCCTCGAGACCGGCGAAAGGGGAAGAGCGAATGGCGAGAGGCGTGCAGAAGCCGCGGCGAAGTCCCCCGCCGGCAGTCGCCATACGCCGTACGCCCTTCGCCGGCGCGGAGCACTTCAGCGCCGCGCATACAACTCGATGATCCGCTCGATGGCGCGGCGGCAGGCCGCGCAGAAGGGCACGTCGTTGCGCGAAAACATGATGCAGTCGATCTGCGGCCGGTAAAAGCCCTTCGCTTCGTAGAGGGACCCCTCGAAGGCGCCGACCCGCGCCGCGTTCCTGTCCGAAGAGAGAATCTTGCTCTCCTCGGCCTTCTGCTGCACAAAAAGCCGATCCATCTCCTCCTCCGGCCGGTTCTCGGCCCGGATCTGACGGCGGCGCTTCTGGATCTCCAGCGAATACTTCTCGTACGCCTCCTTGGCCCACGGGGTCGGGAGCGGAGTGCCTGGCGTCACGAGATCCTTCCACTTGAAGCTCGACGGGTCGGCGAGCGCCGTCGCGTTCGGCTCCCACGGCTCCGTCCGGTCCGACGAGGGTGCGTAGGCCACGTCGGACGTGTAGTACTCGTCGGCGAGCCCGGCGAAGTGGTGCCCGAATTCGTGGACGAGCACGTACGGAGACCAGAGGCTGTCCGCGGCGACCGTCGAGTAGAGGTTGAAGATCCCTCCTCCGCCGTAGGTCTTCGAGTTCGTCAGGATCTCGACGTGATCGTAGGGCGCGAACGAGGCGGCTTCCCGGAAGGCGCGGTTCTCGAACGTGAGCACGTAGCGCTCGGAGCCGAACGCGTCGTAGGTCGACCCGATCGGAGAGCGCCGGTGGACGCCGGTCGAGGGACGGGAGATCCCGGACTCCTCCGCGGGAGGGCACAGTCCCCAGACGTTGAAATCCGAGCGATGCTCCTTGAAGGGCGACGTCGCGAACAGGATCTCCATCAGCCGGCGCGCGTCCTTTTCGAACTTCCCGCGCTCAGCGGCGGTGTAGCCGTCCCCCAGGATCAGGAAATCGACCTTTTCCGCCGGCGGGCCGTTCTTCTGGATCTCGAGCAGTGGGCCCGGCGACGGCGGACGCGCCGTGTCGACGAACATGTCTTTTGGATCGACCGCCGTTGACCAGACGTCCTGGAAGAGATTCTTCGCGTCCCTCTTGCGGACCACGACGCGGACCGGCGCGGCGGGCGTCGGAAACCGCAGCGACTCGTGGAACGTCCGGTGGCGCGACTTCGCCTCGTCCGTCGTCTCCCACTCCCCGTAGATCGAGGCAAACCCCCGCGAGTAGAGAACCCGCTTGCTCGCGGCGTCGCTGACCTCGAAGAAGTACTTGCCCGAGTTCGTGTCGTCGATCGGCCGCGCCGGGTTGCCCGCCCACTCGAGCGGCTCGATCACGACCCGGTCGAGGCTGTAGCGCTCCTCGGTCGCGTTGCCGGTGTGGTGATAGTCGACCCGCATCGTCCGGGGGGCGGCGGGTCCCGCCGGGGGCAGGGAAAGACCCGCCAGGGGCAGGGAAAGGGCGGTTACGGCCATGACGATTCGGATTTTCATATGGATCGCATATCCTACGCCCCTCGACCGAGTAAGCCGTGCAACGACTTCGCAGCCGCATTGCCTTCGCGTCCCGCTCTTTCGGAGCGCAGGGCCGATGTCGGATCGAAGCCCCGCTCCTCGCCGCTCCCCGGCATTTGAAACAATTCTTGCGGAGGACTCTTCCATGATGTACGACAGCATTCTCGGCACGATCGGCAACACGCCCGTCGTGCGGATCAACCGGCTGGCCCCGTCCGGGGTCACCATGTACGTGAAGATCGAGGCATTCAACCCGCTCTCGTCCGTCAAGGACAGGCTCGCGATTGCGATCATCGAGGACGCGGAGCGCCGCGGGACGTTGAAGCCGGGGCAGACGGTCGCTGAGGCGACCTCCGGCAACACCGGGATCGCGCTCGCGATGGTCTGCGCGGTCAAGGGATACCCGTTCGTCGCGCTGATGTCCGACAGCTTCTCGATCGAACGCCGAAAACTGATGCGGGCGCTCGGCGCGAAAGTCATCCTCGTTCCCGCCGCGGAGCGCGGATCCGGGATGGTGCGCAGGGCCGAGGAAATGTCGAAGAAGAACGGGTGGTTCCTGGCCCGGCAGTTCGAGAACCCCGCGAACCCCGAGTACCACCGAAACACGACCGGCCCCGAGATCCTTCTGGATTTTGCCGGAAAGCGGCTCGACTATTTCGTGACGGGGTATGGGACCGGCGGCACCCTGACCGGCGCGGGAGACATGCTGAAGCGGGCGCGTCCAGATATCACGATCGTGGTGACGGAGCCGGAGGGCGCGGCGCTTCTTTCGGGACACGAATGGAAGCCGCACAAGATCCAGGGCTGGACGCCCGACTTTGTGCCTGCCGTTCTCGACCGGACCGTCTTCGACGAGATCGTGCTCGTCGGCGACATCGAGAGCCGCGACATGGCGCGAGAGCTCGCGATGAAGGAGGGCATCTTCTGCGGACTCTCGTCCGGCGCGACGTTCGCCGCGGCGAAGAAGGTGGCCGAGAAGGCGCCGAAGGGCTCGGTGATTCTCGCGATGCTGCCGGACACCGGCGAGCGCTACCTGTCGACGATCCTGTTCGAGGGAATCAACGAGGGCACGGACGAAGAGCCCGTCGCCGCAGGAGTAGCGGCATCGACACCGTAACCGATTCTTTTTCCCTCTCCCCGGCACGCGGGGAGAGGGAGTTGAGGCCGGACGCGTCCTAGATACTTGCGGCGAGCGCCTTTTCGTCCGAGTCTTCGGCGTGGTGCTGCGGGACCGGCGGGTGCACTCGGTGCAGCTCTTCCGATGACACCAGCCCGTCCTCGAGCCACGCGTGCTGTCCGTCCATCACGTGGCGGGCGGTCCTGTATTTCCGCACGTCGTCGTTCGTGCGCATCGCGCGGAACGCTTCGCGGATCCTTCGGCGCATCATCCGGCAGAAGACGTCCGCAAGCTCCTGCGCTCCGGCGGCTTCGGGCGCGCGGTCCCGCTGCATCTGACGCGCGCGTGAGACAGCGGCGGACATCGCGAAGAGGTCCGCTCCGATGTCGACCGCGCGGAAGAGGAGCGCCTGCCGCTTCTCGAGCTTCGGCCCGTGGAGCGCCATCATGTGGAAGATCGATCGGGAGAGCCGGCGCGTGGTGCGTTCGAGATACTGCAGGTGCTTCGCGAGCGCGCCGAACTCGGCATACCGCGGCCAGCGTCCCCATCCCAACCACCGCGTCGGATACCAGGTGCCGTAGAACGCGCCGATTTTCGGAAGGGCCTTCATCTTCTGGTCGCGCGTCGCCTTCGGGTTCACCAGGTCGCCCGCGACCGCGAGGTGACGGTCCAGAGCCTCGCGGGCGATGAACAGCCGCATGATCTCGGATGATCCCTCGAAGATGAGATTGATCCGGTAGTCGCGCATCATCCGTTCGACCGGGATGCCGGGCTCCCCGCGTGACCGGAGCGAATCGGCCGTCTCGTAACCGCGTCCGCCGCGGATCTGGAGCGTGCGGTCGACGATCTTCCAGCCCTCCTCGGAGTTCCACATCTTCGCGACCGCGGCCTCGAGACGGATGTCCCGGTCGCCCAGGTCCGCCATCCCCGAGGCGAGGTCCGTCACCGCGTCCATGGCGAACGTGGTCGCGGCCATCTCGGCGAGAAGCTGCGCGATCGCGTCGTGCTTCCCGATCGGCTGACCCCACTGGACGCGCTCGGAGGCCCAGACCCGGCTGATCTCCACGCACCTCTTCGCAACCGCCGCGCAGGACGCGGGTAGCGTCAGCCGGCCGGTATTCAAGGTCACGAGCGCCAGCTTCAGACCGCGCCCCTCTCCGAGAAGCAGGTTCTCCTTCGGGACCCGGACGTTCGTGAAGCGGATCACGCCGTTCTCGATCGCCTTCAGGCCCATGAAGTGGAGGCGGCGCACGACCTCGACGCCCGGCCAATCTTTCTCGACGATGAACGCGGAGATCTTCTTCGTATCCGGGTGGCGCGCCATGACGACGAAGAGCTCCGCGAGAGTTCCGTTCGTGCACCAGAGCTTTTCGCCGTTGACGATGTAATCGCCTTCGGGCGTGCGGACCGCGGTCGTCGCGAGCGCCGCCGGGTCTGATCCCGCCTGAGGCTCGGTCAACGCGAACGCCGAGACGGCCCCCTTGGCGAGCCGCGGCAGATATTTCTTCTTCTGCTCGGGCGTTCCGAAGAGCTTCAGGGGCTGCGGAACACCGATCGACTGATGCGCCGAGAGGAGGGCAATCAGGTTCCCGTCCTGGCTCGTGATGAGCTTGATCGCCTGGCTGTACTCGCGCTGCGTGAACCCGAGCCCGCCGTACTCCTTCGGGATCTTCATGCCGAACGCGCCCATCTCCGCCAGGCCCTGGATCACCGCCGGAGGAATCCTGCCATCGCGGTCGATCGCGTCGGAATCCACCTTCTCGATCAGGAACTTCTCGAGACGGTCGAGGAAAGCGCGGAACTCGGGACGCTCGGCGGGCTTCGCCGGGTACGGGTGGACGAGGTCGAGCCGGAAGTTGCCGAGGAAGATCTCCTTCAGAAAGGAGGGCGCGGTCCACTCGGACTCGCGGGCATCCTCCGCCACCTGGCGGGCTTCGGCTTCGGTCGGGGCGCGATGAGATGTCTGTTCGGTCGTCATTTGAAAACTTTACAATGAACCTGGGTTTTCGAACTTCCGGCGGAAGCCACCGTTGGACCGGGCAACCCCGGCAACGCCGCCCGCCTCGACTAAAGTTCCCCCGGCGTGACGAACAAATACCTCTCCTACGACGCCGAACGCGCGCCGAAAGTCCGGGCGATGTTCTCGCGGCTGGCCTGGCATTACGACCTCGTCAATGACGTGATGAGCTTCGGGATGCACCGGCGGTGGAAAAAGCGGACCGTGCGGCTCGCGTCGGGCCGGCCCGGCGGCGTCCGGCGCTGGCTCGACCTCTGTTGCGGAACGGGCGACATGGCGTTCCTCGCGGAGCAAATAGCGGGCCCGGCGGCAAGAGTGGTCGGCCTCGACTTCACCCTCCCGATGCTCGCGGTCGGGCGGCAGCGGGAAATCCGGGACGGACGCCGCTCATCCTTCGTCAACGGAGACGCTCTGAATCTGCCCTTCCCGGATGGGACCTTCGACGTCATCACCGTCGGCTACGGCCTCCGGAACATCGCCGACCCCGCGGCGGCCCTGAAAGAGATGCGGCGGGTTCTCTCGCCAGGAGGCCGCTGCGTGATCCTGGACTTCGGCAAGCCGCAAAATCCACTCGCGAGCGCGCTCTATCGCGGCTTCCTGCGGACGATGATGCCGGCGGTCGGCTGGCTCTTCCACCGCGACCCGGAGACGTACCTCTACATCCCGGAATCGCTCGCGCGGTACCCCGGGCAGGTCGGCGTGCGCGACATGATGCGAGCAGCCGGCTTCACAAACGCCCGCTTCGAAGAGCGGCTGCTGGGAACCATGGGGATCAATATCGGGGAGGCGGGCTTGTAGGGAACTCAGCCTCTCGGTCTCCCGGATCAGGACTCGAAGTTCTCCCGCGCGCCATCTCCCCCGATCGAACTCGTCAGGCTCGATGTTCCGCCCCTCACCGCAGTCCTCTCCCTGTTCAAGCCGGCGCGCGGGGAGAGGGAGCGGAGCCGCGCTTCGGTCGATGCGGAGGCGACGGTACCGGAGGCGACAGTATAGACTCCCCCGTTCTTATGGCGCACCAATACATATTCACGATGCAGAACCTGCGGAAGGTCGTCCCTCCGCAGCGCGAGATTCTGAAGGGGATTTATCTCTCCTTCTACCCGGGCGCCAAGATCGGCGTCCTCGGGTTGAACGGCGCGGGCAAGTCGACGCTCCTCCGGATCATGGCGGGCGTCGACCACGACTTCGCCGGAGACGCGGCGCCGGCAGAGGGGACGCGGATCGGGTTCCTCCCGCAGGACCCACGGCTCGATCCGAGCAAGGACGTCGTCGGCAACGTCGAGCTCGCCGTCGCCGGCACCCGCAATCTCCTGAAACGCTTCGACGAGCTGAACGAGAAAATGGCGGAAGAGCTCACCGAAGCTCAGAGCGAAAAGCTGATGGCGGAGTACCAGCGCGTGCAGGACGCGATCGAGGCGACCAACGCGTGGGAGCTCGACCGGCAGCTCGAGATCGCGATGGACGCGCTGCGCCTTCCGCCTCCCGACGCGGACGTCACTAAGATTTCGGGCGGCGAGCGGCGGCGCGTGGCTCTCTGCAAGATCCTCCTCGAGCGGCCCGATCTCCTCCTCCTCGACGAGCCGACGAACCACCTCGACGCCGAATCCGTCGCATGGCTCGAGCGGCACCTCGCGGAGTACCCGGGCACCGTCGTCGCGGTCACGCACGACCGGTACTTTCTCGACAACGTCGCGGGATGGATCCTGGAGCTCGACCGAGGTGCAGGCATTCCATGGAAAGGCAATTATTCATCCTGGCTCGAACAAAAGGGCAAACGACTCGCTAGCGAAGAAAAGCAAGAATCTTCACGACAGCGACAGCTCGCCCGCGAGCTCGAATGGGTGCAGGCCTCGCCCAAGGCGCGCCAGGCCAAGTCCAAGGCGCGCATCCAGCGCTATGAGGAGCTGGTCGCTTCGAGTGACGAGGATCGCCGCGTCGACGAGGTGGAGATCAAGATCCCGAACGGGCCGCGCCTGGGCGACACCGTGGTCATCTCGGAGCACCTCAAAAAGGCATTCGGCGAAAATTTGCTGATCGAGGATCTCGACTTCCGGCTGCCGCGCGGCGGCATCGTCGGCGTCATCGGCCCGAACGGCGCCGGCAAGACCACGCTGTTCCGCATGATCACGGATCAAGAGAAGCCCGACGGCGGCAAGCTGGTGGTCGGCGACACCGTCAAGCTGGCCTACGTCGATCAGTCGCGCGACGCGCTCGACGCCAACAAGAGCGTCTGGCATCACATCAGCCTGGGCGCCGAATTCCTCGAGTTCGGCAAGGTCAAGGTCAGCTCGCGCGCCTACACGTCGTGGTTCGGATTTCGCGGCGGCGACCAGCAGAAGCTGGTCAAAGAGCTATCCGGCGGCGAGCGCAACCGCCTGCATCTGGCGACCACGCTCAAGACCGGCGGCAATCTCTTGCTGCTCGACGAGCCGACCAACGACCTCGACGTCGACACGCTGCGCGCGCTCGAAGAGGCGCTCTACGGTTTTGCCGGTTGCGCCGTGGTCATCTCGCATGATCGCTGGTTTCTCGACCGCGTGGCCACGCACATTCTGGCGTTCGAAGGCGACGCCAAGGTGGTGTGGTTCGAGGGCAACTATCAGGCCTACGAGGCCGACCGCCGTCGCCGTCTAGGCGCCGAAGCGGACCAGCCGCATCGCATCCGGCACAAGAAACTCACGCATTAGCTGGCGCCGCCTCAATCCGGCAGGTTCAACAGGATCTTCGAGACGTCGTAAAGCACATCCCCTCGCTGTGGCACGTCCACCCGATCGACGACTCGGCACAGCGCTGGCGCATCCACCGATTCGCGGGCGATCAGCCCATTGTAAGCGTAGGGCAACAGCGTCCGCAGATTGATCGCGTCATAGAGGTTGTATTCGGCGAATCGCCGCAGCGCCTCGGCATCGCCCTGGCGCCCGCGACGAAAAAGCCAACTCGTATCCCAGCCGTTGATTCCCGTCAGATGATCGGGCCGCGTCAGATTCAACGTCGAGATCTCTCGCTCAATTGCTTTGAGGCCGCCGCTATGGCCCAGCCGCGCCAGCATGTGACGGAGGTCGACGTGGCAGCGCGGCGGTCGCCAGTCGGGAAATGCGCGACGCAGAATCGGTACGTCGAACGACAGTCCGTTGAAGGTGACCAGCATCGACCAGCCAAAATCGATGCGGCCAAAATCGTCGAGATCGCGGCCGGCCAAAAACAGACGGGGTCCATTCTTGTCGAGGAGGCCTATCGCCGAGATGCCGGCATGGCCGACCACATCATCACTGGTCTCGATATCGAGATAGGCCGCGTCCTTGCCAAACGCGGAAAAGAGTCGCCAGTGCTCGCCACTCGGCAACAGAGCCGCCAATCGATCCGCGTCGTAGTCGGCCAACGCGGCCTCGGCCTCGTCGACCGCCGCGCGCAACGCGCTATGGGCGCGCGA
>JBBROA010000010.1:0-56167 GCA_038229875.1 Thermoanaerobaculia bacterium
CGCGTGCCGTTCAATGCCCGGAACGCACAATCGAACACCGGGAGGTGCTCCGGCTTGAACCCCGGGGCGTTTTCGATGGTGCCCTTTGCGTCGACGAACTCGACGATCCGGTTCACCTCTTCCTCGGTGTACTTGAGCCGCCGCAGCGCGAGCGGGACGGTCTGGTTCACGATCTTGATGGTGCCGCCGCCGACGAGCTTCTTGTACTTGACGAGCGCGAGATCCGGCTCGACGCCGGTCGTGTCGCAATCCATCATGAAACCGATCGTGCCGGTCGGCGCGAGCACGGTGACCTGGCCGTTCTTGTAGCCGTGCTGCTTCCCGCTCTCGATCGCCGCGTTCCAGACGGCCTTCTGGGCCTTCATGAGCTCGCTCGGCACGCCCTGCTTCTGGGGGATCTTCTCCGCGGCGTCGCGGTGCATGTCCATGACGTTCAAGAACGCGTCGCGGTTCGGCTCGTACCCCGCGAAGGGCCCGAGCTCCGCGGCGATCCTCGAGGACTGGAGATACGCCTCGCCGCACATCATCGAAGTGATCGCGGCGGCGTACGCGCGGCCCTCGTCCGAGTCGTACGCGTGGCCGGTGGCCATCAGCAGCGCGCCGAGGTTCGCGTACCCGAGGCCGAGGGGCCGGAAGCGGTCCGAGTTCTTGCCGATCGCCTCCGTCGGATAGGAGCAGTTGGAGACGAGCATCTCCTGCGCGGAGATGACGACGTCGCACGCGTGCCGGAAGCTCTCGACGTCGAAGGACGCGTCCTCGTTGAAGAACTTCATCAGGTTCAGCGACGCGAGGTTGCAGGCGGAGTCGTCGACGAACATGTACTCGCTGCACGGATTCGACGCGTTGATCCGATGGGTGTTCTTGACCGGGTTCCACTTGTTGATGAGGGTGTCGTACTGCATGCCCGGATCGCCGCAGACCCACGCGGCGTCCGCGATCTTCGCCATCAGGTCTCGCGCCTTGAACGTCGCGCACGGCTGGCCGGTGAGGACTTCCTTCGTCTGCCAGGCTCCGTCGGCCTCGACCGCCTGCATGAACTCGTCCGTCACGCGGATCGAGTGGTTCGCGTTCTGGTAGAAGATCGAGCCATACGCCTCGCCGTTGAACGAGCCGTCGTATCCGGCGTCAATCAGCGCCCACGCCTTCTTCTCCTCGTTCGCCTTCGAGAGGATGAAGTCCTCGATGTCCGGGTGGTCGATGTTCAGGATCACCATCTTCGCCGCGCGCCGCGTCTTGCCGCCCGACTTGATCGCGCCGGCGAACGAGTCGAAGCCCTTCATGAACGAGAGTGGGCCGGAGGCGGTTCCCCCGGCCGAAAGACCTTCGCGCGAGCCCCGGATCGACGAAAGATTCGAGCCGGTTCCGGAGCCGTACTTGAAAAGCATACCTTCGGTCTTTGCGAGCGAGAGGATCGAGTCCATCGAATCGCCGCAGCTGTTGATGAAGCACGCGGAGCCCTGCGGTTTCGGCTCGATGCCGACGTTGAACCACACGGGCGAGTTGAACGACGCCACCTGGTTGACCAGGATCGCGGTCAGTTCGTCGCGGAACGCCTCGCGGTCGGCGGCGGTCCGGAAGTACCCGTCCTTTTCGCCGTACCCGGTAATCGTATTCGCGACGCGGCCGATCAGCTGGCGCACCGACGTCTCGCGCTCGGGAGAGCCCGCCCGCCCATGAAAGTACTTCTGCACGACGATGTTGGTGGCCGTCTGCGACCAGGACTTGGGGACCTCGACGTTCTTCTGCTCGAAGATCACCTCGCCCTTGTCGGAGGTGATCGCCGCGGTCCGGAGCTCCCATTCGACCGCGTCGAAGGGAGAGACCGAGGCATCGGAGTAAACGCGCCGGAAGGTCAAGCCACGAAGCGCTCTATGGGGTTGGGGTTGACCAGTGCCGGGTAGGACGCTGCCAGGGGGTTGGGCGCTGCCAGATTGGACTGCGCCGGGGGATGCCGCCGAGGCCGATCCCGAAACCTGCCCGCCCGAAGCCGAACTCGTCTGCTTCTCCGTCGCGCTCATCCCTTTCGCCCCCCTATTGTTCCTCGAGAGAATGCTCCCGCCCCTGCAAGAGAAACCGAGCCCCACCCGTTGGATTACCGTCGACGATATGTTCGCCGGAAGTTCGAATCAGTTGAGAATCAGGTTAAAACCGTGGACGGAGGGTGTCAAGGAAAAACACAAGATGTGGTGGTTTGGGCGGAAAACGGCCCTCGGAATGGTGGCATGGGGCTTGCTGTTTGAATTGGCGTGAGCAAAAGGTCCGCAATCGCCCGACCGCTGAAAATCCGCGAGAAATCCGTCTTCGAAGTGGACGATTCGAGGCTTGCCATCGGCGTTTTCACGCGCCCGCTGCTCGACCGCGAAGTCCGCAATTTCCGGCAGGCCTGGGAGCAGGATCCTCTGCCCGGATTTCACGATTTCGAGCTCGGCCGGGAACGGATCTCCTTCGTGGCACCGCCGGAGAACGTCCCGATCGCCTGGAAGTCGATCGACCGGCTGCTCGAGCGCGCCGCAGAAGGCGTCCGAAAAGCCTCCTGACCTCGCGCCAGGACTCTTCTCCCGCCCGCACCCCCGCTCCGGTATAGTTGCGCCATGCAACCTGAATCTCGCGTCCGGGCCGCCAAGTCGGAGGGCATTCCGCTGCCCCTCCCCGCGCACGACGCGACTCTCGCTGCCGACGCGGAGAAGTTCTCCCGTGCGCTGGAAGGGCTCGCGCGGGTCTACCAGCTTCAGGACCCGCGGCAGACCTGCTCCTACGGAATCAGCCTGACCGAGTGCTACGCGCTCGAGGCGGCGGCGGAGAAAGGCCCCTTGACAGTCAACGAAGTCGCTTCGAGCCTTTCGCTCGACAAGAGTAGCGCGAGCCGCGCCGTCGCGTCGTTGAAGCGCAAAGGCCTGGTCGTACGCCGGAGCCACCCGAGGGACGGGCGCGCTGTCGAGGTAACGGCGACGGCCGCAGGTCTCCGGCTCTACCGCCGCATCCGCGAGTCGGCGCGGGCGTGCCACCAGCAGCTTCTCGAGGAGTTTCCGCCCGAGGTGCGGCGCGCGGCGGCCGTGCTGCTCCAGCGGATCGCCGCCGCGGACCGCGCGTGCGCGTCGACGGGGAACCTTTCACCGGAATAGATCGGGATTTTTGTTAGAACATTAGTTGCGTAGTGCAACAATCTAAGGCGAGGTGACCATGCTCTTCCGCAGGCGATTCCCCTGGGAGATGCCCGGCCGCGAGACCACGTCCGAGTCGGCGTACTGGAACCGCAGACAGCTCATCGCAAAGCTCGGAATCGGGGCCGGGCTCCTCGCCGCGGCCGGCGCAGGAGCGATCCCGCCCGCGGCCCGGCAGGCCCGGAAAAAGAACGAGGCCGGCCGGATCCCGTCCGCGGACCTCTACCCCGCGGGGCGCAACGCCGTATTCACCCTCGAAGAGCCGTTGACCCCGGAGGCCGTCACGTCCCGGCACAACGTGTTCGATGAGTTCGCGCTGGAGCGAGATCGGGTGTGGAAGGAAACGAGCTGCTTTTCCACGCGCCCGTGGCGCCTTCACATCGGAGGCGCCGTTGAGAAGCCGATGACGTTCGACGTCGACGAGCTGATTCGGAAAATCGGCGTTGAGGAGCGACTCTACCGCTTCCGCTGCGTGGAAACGTGGGCCATGGCCGTCCCGTGGACCGGATTTCCCCTGCGCCGGTTGATTGAGCTCGCCCGTCCGCTCTCGGCGGCGCGTTTCATAAGGATGGTCAGCGTCGCGCGTCCGCAGCAAATGCCGAACTGGTACGGGAGCCGGCGGGTGTTTCCGTACTACGAGGGACTCTCGCTCGAGGAGGCCACGAACGATCTGGCGTTTCTGGCGACGGGAATCTACGGGCACCCGCTGCCGGCCCAGCACGGCGCGCCGCTGCGTCTCGTCGTTCCGTGGAAATACGGGCTCAAGGGCATCAAGTCGATCGTGGCCTTTCAACTGACCCGGGAGCGTCCCGGCACCTTCTGGAACGAGCTCTCGCCGAACCACTATTCTTTCAATTCGAACGTGGATCCCTCCGGCGAGGGCCAGCAGCAGGAGACCGTGCTCGACACGGGGGCGGTTCGCCCGACGAAGCTCTACAACGGATACGCCGAGTCCGTCGCGCACCTCTATGCGTGAATGGATCACGGCGGCGGCGCTCGCCCTCGCCGTCCTGCGGGGAGAGGGGACTCCGCCCTCTTCGCCCTCTTCGCCCTCTTCGCCCTCAAGCGGAATGGCGGCGGACGCGGTTTCGCCCCCGGCGTCGCTGCCTGCCGCGCTCCGCCGCGCGATCGCGCCCTCGCCGGCCGTCGCCACGGACCCGAGCCTCGGGCGAGTGCGATTGTGGGCGGCCCGCCGCATCTCGCGCGCCGATCCGCCCCCGCCGGACTCATCGCCCTTTCTGCGGGAGCGCGTTAACTACCCGATCGCACCCGGAAGCCTCATGGGCCTCGTCGCCTTCGCGCAGGAGGTCCGCGATTCCAGGGGGCGGGCGATCCCCTTGGGGATGTACCTCCTCTGCTACGCGGTTCAGCCGGCGATCAAGGAGCACCGGGGCACCTCCGAATTCCGGGACATGGTGCTCCTGCTTCCGGCACAGGAGTTCCCGATCCCGGCGCGTCCGGAAGCGATCGTCGACGCAAGTCGCCGCGTCTCCGGGACCGGCCATCCCGCCGTTCTTGCGCTCGTTCCGGCGCAAATGACCGGCGATTTTCCGCGGCTGACTCGCACGATCTCGGGACGCCTGGTCCTCGAGGTGCGCTCCGGCGGGCTGGTTCTCGGGCTGGACCTCTCCGGAGGCCCACAGCCATAGGATGGGTCGGTTTGACCCCCCGCCGGCAGTACCGGATAATCGGGGAAGAAACGCGGGTCTGTTCGCGTTGTCCATTTGGCTGGTACGGAAGAAGGAGAACCCTAGATGTCCTCGACTCTCAATCCCTCACTGACCCCGATGACGCTCCCGGGCCAGGACAAACCTCTGCTGTCTCTGACCGATGCGGCGGTCGCGAAAGTCAAGTTTTTTGCCGGGTCGATGCCCGAGTCGGAGAACAAACCCCTTCGCGTGTTCGTCCAGGGCGGCGGGTGCTCCGGCTTCCAGTACGGGTTTACCTTCGATGAGAAGAAGGAAAACGACACCGTTCTCGAGCAGGGTGGCATCACCGTCGTCGTAGATCCGCAGAGCGCGATCTACCTCAAGGATGCGACCGTCAACTACGTGGAAGATTTTCGTGGAGCGGGCTTCTCCGTCGAGAACCCGAACGCGACCGGCGGCTGCGGGTGCGGCAAGTCGTTCAACGCGTAACTCTCATTGGGTTAACTGCCAGCCCCGCGCGAGCGGGGCTTTTTTGTGCCGCGCGCGTCCCCGAAGCGAAAATCCGGATCGCGATCTAGCTCCCCGCTCCGCCGCGCCGCTTCCAGAGCCACTCGACGTCGGTCTTTCCCGAGCGCGAGCCTTCGATGCGCGCATGGAGATCGCCCGTGTCACTGACCCAGTAGAAGACCTTTTCTTCACACAGCCGTCCGGAAGGATTCGATCCGGCGGCGCGCCCGCCGGGCGCGAAGGCGCAAGCAGAAACCAGACGCACTCGACGAATTGGGAAAGTGGGGCACGAAGCCGGTACTCCCGATAGGGCGCAGGCGGAATCGGCTCGGACGCGCAAGGCGCCCGGCGATTATGCGGCGGCAGAGAGTCCGAGCCTTGCCGGCCGCCCCATGCGAGCAGCAACCTCGCAGGGTCGGCACGGTCATCACCACGCCCCTGAGACGCACTTCCTGCCTGCGGCTAATCCTCCGCGCGTAAATGTGTCCACCACGAGTCCGGGACGAAGAACCCTGCCGGGAGAGGATGTTTCATGATCGCGGCCATCATCCCGTCGGCTGAGTCCCTCATCCTGGCCCTCTCCCGCGGGGAGCGGGTATTTCTTCTTCGCTTTCTCACCGCAGTGGTGACTTAGCTCGCATCGGGAGGAGTCTCCCGACCGAAGGGAAGGAGGAGCCTCCCAATGCGGGAGCGTGAGCGAACGCAGTGAGCGGAAGCGACGGTGGAGGAGCCTCTCGTGACGGGAGCCGCAGCGAACGGAGGGGGCAGGCGAGCGGTCGAGCCAACAGGCGAGTCGCTCGCCGGTGCCTTCGCCGCCGCGCGGCGAAGGCAGCCCCCGCAGTGAGCGGAGGCGACGGTTTAGTCGTCGTCTTCGTCGGGGACGACCGGCTCGGGGATCGCGGCGATCGTGTCGAGCTGCGCCAGGTGGTTCAGGTCGTGGCCGGCGTGCATGCGGAGGATCGTTTCCACCGACTCTTCCCCGCGCTCGGGGTGCAGCCCGACGCGGGCGAGATCCTGGGCTTCCAGGGTCCGGAAGTAGGAAAGGTTCCAGGCGCGCATCGCGACGAGAGCGCGCACGGCGGCGCGTGACGCTAAACGGCGGTACGGCTTTGCCCAGAGGTCCTGGTCGAACGCCTGGATGACGTGTCCGGGAGGCGAGGTCACGATCTGCCGCACGCGGAAGCCGATCCCCTGCTCAACGTCCGCGAGATGCGCGAAGACTTCGCGCGCCGTCCACTTGCCGGGCGCCCAGGACTGCGACACCCGCCAGTCGCCGAGCTGCGCGTGCAGATCTACCGCGCGGCGGGGCGTCGCCTCGAGCACCTTGAAAGGATCGTCGTTGCCGAGGAGGGAAAAAAGGCGTTCGCGATATTCGTTCACGAGGCGGCAAGATAGCAGGAGTCGCCTTCCGCGCCGCGAAGCCGCCGGATGTGCGATCCTTTTCAAAATGTCAGGAGCGAGCTCCCGGTCGGGAAGGTGGATCGCGGCGGCGGTGATCGCGATCCTTCTCGTCGTCGCGGCGCGGCTTCTTCCCGCGCGAGAATGGGTGGACGCGTTTCAGAAGTGGATCGGCGCGCTCGGTTCCGCCGGGCTGTTCGTTTTCGCGGGTGTTTACGTCGCGGCGGCGCTGCTGCTCGGGCCGGTTTGGCTGCTGACGCTCGTGGCCGGGCTGACCTGGCCTCTTTCGACGGCGCTTCCCCTCATATCCGCCGCCTCGACTCTCGCCGCCGCGATCGCTTTCCTGCTCGCACGGCACCTCGCGCGCGCCCGTGTCGTGGCTTTCGCGGCGCGCAATCCGACGTTCGCCGCGGTGGACCGCGCGATCGCGCAGCGAGGCTGGAGGATCGTTTTTCTTCTGAGGCTCTCGCCTCTCGTGCCCTACGGCCCGTCCAACTACCTGTACGGCGTCACCGCGATGCGCTTCTGGCCGTATGTCCTCGCGAGCTGGATCGGGATGCTTCCGGTGACGGTGCTTTACCTGACGATCGGCGCGGCCGGTCGCGCCGCGATCGGAGGCCGCTCGGGCAGGTCTCCGTGGGAGTGGGCGGCGCTCGCCGCCGGGCTGGGGGCGACGGCCGTCGTCACCGTCTGGGTCGCGCGCGCCGCGAAGTCCGAGCTCGCGAAGAGCCGCATTGCTCCGGCGTCCGCGGCCGCATCGTGAAGAACTCTCTGCGGCGCCCAAGCGTCATTCTGCTCGCCGCAGCCCTGCTCGCCGCGCTGATTGGTGTCACGAGCTGCCGCGGCGGAGCTTCTTCGATACCGACGATCGAAGTGCCGGCGGGTATAGACCACTCCGAGTGGTCGAGGCTTCTCCGCACTTATGTCGACGACCGCGGTCTCGTCGACTACGCGCGATGGAAGGCGTCCGAGCCCGACCGCGCCGCGCTGCGCAGCTATCTGGCGAAATTCTCGGCGGCGCCGACCCCTCCGGCCCGAAAGGCGGAGAAGGGCGCGTCGCTCGTGAATGCGTACGACGCGTCTGCGGTCACGTGGATCCTCGAGAATTTCCCGGTCGAAAGCATCCAGGACACGCGGGATCCCTTCAAGGCAAAGCGTCAGCGGATTGGCGGACAGGACGTGTCTCTCGAGGATCTCGAAAACGGGACGCTCCGAAAGGAGTTCGGGTTCCTCGTTCATCCCGCGCTCGTGTGCGCGGCCCGAGGCGGTCCGCCTCTTGCGCGCGAGGCGTACCACGGGGAGCGCTTCGTCTCGCAGACCTCGTACGCGATGCTGCGATGGCTCGCGCGCGACGACCTGAACCACTTCGACCTGGCCGAGAGACGTGCCGAGATCTCACCGATTTTCCGCTGGTACCGGGAGGATTTCGAGAAGGAGAAGGGCGGCTTGCGCGGAGTCCTCTCGATCTATTCGCCGGACTCGTTCCGCTCCTTCGTCACCGAGGAGTCATGCCGGATTCGCTACAAGGCTTACGACTGGGGATTGAACGACCAGGGGCCGCATGGACGCCAGTACAAGCGCGGGTTCTGGTACCGGATGAAAGAGAAGTTCGCGTCTTGAGCATTCCCGGTCCCGCGTTGAACGCCCGGGACCGGAAATGGAGCCGCCGGGTATGGCGCGCTCTCTTTCAGGACGCGGCCCGGCCGTTCGTCCTGGCCCGCTTCGCCGCCTCCAGCGTGGAGAGCGTCGTCGAGTCGCGCTGCAGGACGTTCTTCCCGTAACCCTTCCGGGTGATGAAGTCGAAGTCCACCTGGTGATATGGAATGCTGGCGGGCAGCAGCTCGCGGCGGTAGTGCCACGTCTCGCGCCAGTTCGGAGCGGAGTCAAGGATTCGGGTTCCTGGCCCCGTCATGCGGTCCGCGATGACGGCCTGATTGCGACCCGCTCCCGCAATCGCGGTGGTCACGTCGTTCCGGCTGGAGGTCGACATCCCCGCCGCGTCGGAAGTGTCGTCTCCTGTCCGGATCGGCGTGCGGCCCACCCAGGTCGGAGGCCCGACGAGCACGAAGACCATCCCGCGGTCCGTGAGCGAGCCCCGGACCTCGTCCTGCGCGAGGCTCGCATCGGCGTAGGCGACACGACGCTCAAATTCGTGGCGGAACTCGTTGCCCGATGTTTCAGGACGCGCGTCGCGCGACGCCCAGAACTTCGTGACGAACTCGGACCTCGAAACGGGATCGGAAAGCCGGGACCACTCGGTCTTTTCCTCCGCGGTCATCAGGAACCGCACCGGGCCGTTCCCCCAGTTCTCGTTCGGGTTCTCGGGTGCGTCCGGTGTCGTCTCCCGGAACTTCGCGTAGGAGTTGGCGAGGGAGGACGATTTCGTGGCCGCAGGCTTAGCACCGGAAGCGAGGCTCTTCCGCGTCTCCTCGAACGCCGCGACCGCCTTCTTCGGGTACATCGACGCGTCCATCGACGCGTTCGGCGCCAGGGTGAGATAGGCCTGAAACTCGGTGCGCGCCTCGTCGGTCTTTCCGAGCGCCGCATGACAGACGCCGCGGAGAAACGCGAGAGGCCCTTCCGCCATCGTGCGCTCGTTCTCGTGGCCGGGTTTTGCGCTCTCGGCATCCAGGGCGTCGAGCGTCGACAGCGCGTCGGCGTAATTGGCGACCCTGACCTGCTGCTTCGCTTTCTGAAACAATTCGACGACGGTCTGCGCGGAGACCGCGCTTGCCGCGAGCGCCGAAATGAGCCCTGCGAGAAGGATCTTTTTCATGGAGACCTCCGGGAAATGCCTGTCAATACTAGTCCCCACGGGGAGGCCGCCGGAGGGGAAAAGAGAGGGACGGTGAGTCCGTTCTCTCTCTGATCAATCCTTGTCAGCCCGGATGTCCCACCCTCACCCCAGACTCTCCGGCGCGCGGGGAGAAGGAGGTGGCGCGATCCCGCCACCGTTGGCGAATACGCTCGCCCCGAGAGGAGTCTCCTGACCGAAGGGAAGGAGGAGCCTCTCGGGGCGGGAGCCGCAGCGAACGAAGGGAGCAGGCGAACGGTCGAGCCGACAGGCGAGCCGTCCGCCGGTGCCTTCGCCGCGCACGGCGAAGGCAGCTCCCGCAGTGAGCGGAGGCGACGGTTTAGGATCGCTCGGGGTTAGATGAAGACTTTCTTGCCAGCCGTATCGAGACCACTCACCTCCGCTGCTGGGGATGGATACGCCGAGGCGGCCGCCGCGCTGAACGACGAGCTGACCCGCCGTGTCCGCGGCGAGGTGCGGTTCGACCCCGGGACGCTCGCGCTGTACGCCACCGACGCGTCAAACTACCGCCAGGTTCCGATCGGTGTCGTCGTGCCGCGCGATCGCGAGGATGTCCTCGCGGCTCTCGAGGTCTGCCGCGAGCACTCCGCGCCGATTCTCGCGCGGGGAGCGGGAACGAGCCTCGCGGGACAGTGCTGCAACGTCGCGGTCGTCCTCGACTGCTCGAAGCACGTCAACCGCGTCCTCGAGATCGACCCCGAGCGGCGGCTCGCCCGCGTCGAGCCCGGCGTGATCCTCGACGACCTTCGCCGCGACGCAGAAAAGCACGGGCTCACTTTCGGGCCGGACCCCGCGACGCACCGCTCCTGCACGCTCGGCGGAATGATCGGCAACAACTCCTGCGGCGTGCATTCCGTGATGGCGGGCAAGACCGACGAGAACGTCGAGAAGCTCGAGGTGATCACGTCGGACGGACTGATCCTGACCGCCGGAAGAACGACGGACGTCGAGCGCCGCGAGATCGCCGCAGCCGGGGGGCGGAGGGGGGACCTCTACGAGCGGCTTGCGGCGCTGCGCGACCGCCACGCTGCCGCCATCCGCTCGCGCTTCCCCGACATCCCGCGCCGCGTCTCCGGTTACAACCTTCCAGCGCTCCTTCCCGAGAACGGCTTCGACGTGGGGCGCTCGCTCGTCGGCTCCGAAGGCACTTGTGCGTTTCTCCTGGAGGCCACGCTCCGGCTGATCTGGAGTCCGCCGGCGCGCTCGCTCGTCGTCCTCGGCTTCGAGGACGTTTACGACGCCGCGGACCGCGTTCCCGAAATCCTCGAGCACGGGCCGATCGGGTTCGAAGGGTTTGACGACGGCCTGGTCGCCGCGGAGCGCAAAGCAAATCTCTTTCCAGACGCGCTCGACCAGCTTCCCCCCGGCCGCGGGTGGCTCTTAGTCGAGTTCGGCGCGGAGGAGATGGGAGGCGCGCTCTCAGAGGCGCGCCGCCTCATCGCCCGGATGGGGTCGGGCGGGCGGCGCGGAAGTGTCAGCTCGCGCCTCGTCGAAGACGCGGAGGAGCAACGGCGGATGTGGCGGGTCCGCGAGTCCGGCCTCGGCGCGACCTCGCACGCGCCCGGCGAACCGTTGACGTGGGAGGGCTGGGAAGATTCCGCGGTCCATCCGGCAAAGCTCGGCGCCTACCTCCGGGACCTCCGCTCGCTCCTGACGCGCCACGGCTACGGCGGGCATTTCTACGGGCACTTCGGGCAGGCGTGCGTTCACACCCGGACCGACTTCGACCTCGAGTCGGCGGCCGGCATCCGGAAGTACCGCGCGTTCGTGTCCGAGGCGGCGGACCTGGTGGTTTCCTACGGCGGATCGATCTCGGGAGAGCACGGAGACGGCCAGGCGCGCGCGGAGCTGCTGCCGAAGATGTACGGCGACGACCTCGTCGGCGCGTTTCGCGAGTTCAAGACGATCTGGGATCCCGAAGGGCGGATGAACCCCGGAAAGCTCGGCGACCCACGGCTGCTGGACTCCGATCTGCGCCTCGGAACCGGCTACGCGCCGCTGCGGCCGGAGACGATGTTCTCCTACGCCGCGGATGGCGGAGATTTCTCCCGCGCCATGCTGCGCTGCGTCGGGGTGGGGCTCTGCCGCCGGACGGTCGGCGGCACGATGTGCCCCAGCTACCGCGCAACGCGGGAAGAAAAGCATTCGACGCGCGGGCGCGCGAGGCTGCTGTTCGAGATGCTCCGCGGAGAGACGATCCGCGGAGGATGGCGCGACGAAAACGTCCGAGAAGCGCTCGACCTGTGCCTCTCATGCAAAGGCTGCAAAGGCGACTGCCCCGCCGAGGTCGACATGGCGACCTACAAGGCGGAGTTTCTCAACCGGTATTACCAGGGGCGCCTCCGGCCCCGGTCGGCCTACGCGCTCGGTCTCGTCCACCGGTGGGCGCCGATCGGCGGCGCCCTGCCTCGGCTCGCGAACTTCCTCACGCAGACGCCCATCGTCGCGTCTCTCGCCAGGAGCATCGCGGGCATAGCGCCCGAGCGCCGCATCCCTCGCTTCGCGCGGCATTCCTTCCGGTCGGGGTTTACGCCTCGCCCTTCCGGTCGGGGCTCCCGCGGCCCGGTCCTCCTGTGGCCCGACACCTTCAACGACTTCTTTCATCCGGAGACCGCCCGCGCGGCGGCGGAGGTTCTAGAAGCCGCCGGGTTCGACGTCCGGCTTCCCTCCCGCCGCGCGTGCTGCGGCCGCCCCCTGTACGACCAGGGAATGCTCGGACTGGCGCGCGAGCTCTTGGAAGACGTCCTCGACGTGCTGCGCGAGGAAATCCGCGATCGGACGCCCGTCGTGGTCCTGGAACCGTCGTGCGCGGCGGTCTTCCAGGACGAGCTGCCGAACCTGTTTCCGGGGCGGCCCGACGCGATCGCCCTTTCCTCCTCGACGGTCCTCTTCGCGGAGTTTCTCGAGCGCGAGGCCCCGGGCTGAACGCCGGGGCATCTCTCCGGTCCGGCGGTCATCCAGGGGCACTGCCATCAGGCGGCCCTGTCCTCGCTCGAGCCCGAGGCGGCGCTCCTGTCCCGCCTCGGGCTCGACGTCCGCCTCCTGGACACCGGCTGCTGCGGCATGGCCGGCGCGTTCGGGTTCGAAGCCGGCCACTACGACGTTTCGGTCGCCATTGCGAGGGACGCGCTCCTCCCGGCGCTCGCCGGCGCTCCGGACGCTCTGGTCATCGCGGATGGATTCAGCTGCCGCGAGCAGGTCGTCCAGCTGGCAAATCGGCCCGCATTTCACGTGGCCGAGGTCGTGCATCGGGCGCTCCGACGGGAGGGGCAGGCGCTTGCTCGACAACCCCCCGAACTCGAGTCGGCGTGAATTAGGATAGCGGCGTTTCATTTCAAGGGAGGACCGGCGGGCCTTCATGCAGATTTTTCACCGCAGCACGAACACGATTTCGCGCGTCAGCCTTTTTGGCGCCGTCTTTTTCATCGGCATCCTCCTGTGGCTTTTCTACGATCTCGAAGCGTCCCCCTGGACGACGCAGCAGAACGTGGCGCGCAATCAACCCCTGCAGTTCTCCCACGCGCACCACGCTGGCGCGATCGGAATCGACTGCCGCTACTGTCACACGTCGGTCGAAAAGGCGGCATTCGCGGGGATCCCGCCGACTAAGACCTGCATGAACTGTCACTCCCAGATCTGGGCCCAGAGCCCGTACCTCGAGCCCGTGCGGGCGAGCTACCGCACCGGCGAATCTCTTCAGTGGAACCGCGTCCACGATCTTCCCGACTTCGTTTATTTCAACCACGCGATTCACGTGAATAAGGGCGTCGGTTGTGAGACCTGCCACGGCCGCGTCGATCAAATGCCTCTCATGTGGCAGGCGGCGCCGCTGCAGATGGCCTGGTGCCTGGAATGCCATCGCAACCCTGAGAAGTATCTGCGCCCGAAAGACAAGGTGTTCACGATGGGGTTCCTCCCCGCCGAAGACCAGCTCACGATGGGGCGTCGGCTTCGAAAGGAATACGGCCTCCGGAGCGAGGCGCTCTTAACGACCTGCTCGACGTGCCACCGATGAGCGACGGAGCGCGCGAAACCGGAAACGGCGAGAAACCCGGCACGCAGAGCCGCCCGGGACTTCCCGTGTACCCGCCGCCGGCCGCGATGCCGCCGCCCGATCCGCTCGAGCCCCAGCCGGAGGTCCTCGATTTCCGGGCGCTGGCGCTTCGTCGAGCCGACGAGCGCGGCGGCCGGCCCTGGCGGAGTCTCGAGGAGCTCGCGAATACTCCGGAGTTCTCCGCGATGCTCCACCGGGACGAAAACGCCGTCGCCCTGGACCCCTCGGGCGTCGACCGCCGCGACCTCTTCAAGTACCTCGGCGCCTCGTTCGCGCTCGCGGGGCTCACGGCATGCACCCGACAGCCCACCGAGAAAATCGTGCCGTACGTGCGCCAGCCGGAAGAAATCATCCCGGGTGGCCATCCGCTGACCTACGCCACCGCCATGACGCTCGGCGGGACCGCGACCGGCCTCCTGATCGAGAGCCATCAGGGCCGGCCGACGAAGGCGGAGGGCAATCCGCTTCATCCGGCGAGCCTCGGCGCCTCAGACGTGTTCAGCCAGGCCTCCCTGTACGGCCTCTACGACCCGGACCGCTCGCAGACGCTGCTGTACCTCGAAGAGATTCGTCCGTGGCCCGCGTTCCTCGGCGCGATCCACGCCGCGATCGAAGCCGAGCGCGCCGGCCGTGGCGCCGGGTTGCGCCTCCTGACGGAGACCGTCTGCTCCCCGACGCTCGCGCGGCAGATCCAGGAGCTCCTGAAGGCGCTTCCCGAGGCGAAGTGGGTCCAGTGGGAACCAGCCGGCCGCCACAACGCGCGCGAAGGGGCGCGTCTGGCGTTTGGCGAGTACGTCGAGGCGATCCCCCACTTCGACCGCGCCGATGTGATCGTGTCGCTCGACGCCGACTTTCTCTCCTCCGGGCCGGCGTTCCTCCGCGCCACGCGAGACTTCTCGTCCCGGCGCCGGGTCGGCGCGGACGGAGCCGGCTTGAATCGCCTGTATGCGGTCGAGTCGACGCCCGCAAATACCGGCGCGAAGGCCGACCACCGGCTCCCCCTGCGCGCGGGCGAAGTCGAGGGATTTGCCCGGCAGCTCGCCGCCGCGGTCGGGCTCGGGGAAGCCGGCGCCGCCGGAGTCGGGCCTTCGGCGCCGGAGCGTGTGAAATTCGTCGCAGCGCTCGCGGAGGACCTCGCGAAGCACCGCGGCCGGAGTCTCATCGTCGCCGGAGACGGACAGCCGCCGGCCGTCCACGCCCTGGCCCACGCCATGAACGCGGCGCTCGGCAACGTCGGCGCGACCGTCGAGTTCGCCGCGCCGCCCGAGGCTCAACCGTCGGATCAGCTCGCCGATCTTTCCGCGCTCGCCTCCGACATGGACGCCGGGCGCGTCCGGACGCTCCTCATCCTCGGGGGCAATCCGGTGTTCACGGCGCCGGCGGACTTCCGATTCGGCGAGCGCCTCCAGAAAGTCGGCCTGCGCATCCACCTTTCTCCACACGTCGACGAGACCTCCGTCGCCTGCCACTGGCACATCCCGGAAGCGCACTTTCTCGAGTCGTGGAGCGACGCGCGCGCGTTCGACGGGACCGCGTCGATCGTCCAGCCGCTCATTGCGCCGCTGTACGGGGGCCGCTCCGCGCACGAGGTCTTAGCGGCGACGTCCACGGAGCCCGAGCGCTCGGGGTACGACGTGGTCCGCGACACGTGGCGGCCGTTTTTAGGCGGCGCGGACTTCGAGGCCGCATGGCGCCGCGCGCTCCACGACGGCGTCATCCCCGGCACCGCCTCGGTGTCGAAGAACGTCACCGCCCGGGCGGTCCCGGCGCCCGCCCCCGCGGCTCCGCCGGCGTCCGGCGGGCTCGAAGTGATCTTCCGTCCCGACCCGATGATCCACGACGGCCGCTTCGCCAACAACGGCTGGCTCCAGGAGCTGCCGAAACCGCTGACGAAGCTGACCTGGGACAACGCCGCCATCGTGTCCCCCGCCACGGCGGGCCGGCACTCGCTCGCGAAAGAGGACGTCGTCCGGCTCACGGTCGGGGGCCGATCCGTCGACGCGGCGGTGTGGATCGAGCCCGGCCACGCGGACGACTCCGTCACCGTCCACTTCGGCTACGGACGCACGCGCGCCGGGAAGTTCGGCACCGGTGCCGGCTTCAACGCGTACGCCATCCGCGCTTCCGGCGCGCTCTGGATCGCCGCCGGGGGGCAGATCGTCAAGACGGGGGCGACGCACCCGCTCGCCTGCACTCAGATGCACCAGAACATGGAAGGCCGGGACATCGTGCGCGCGGCGAACGTCGCGGATTTCGTCCGCGACCCGCAGTTTGCGCACCGGCTCACGAAATCGCCGGAAGACGGCGAGACCATGTATCCGACGTATCCCTCGGACACGCACGCGTGGGCCATGGCGATCGACCTCAACCAGTGCGTCGGCTGCAACGCCTGCGTCGTCGCCTGCCAGGCGGAGAACAACATCCCCGTCGTGGGCAAGGACCAGGTTCGCCGGGGCCGCGAGATGCACTGGCTGCGCATCGACCATTACTACGGAGGGGAACCGGCAAACCCTCAGCACTATCTCCAGCCCGTGCCCTGCATGCACTGCGAGAAGGCGCCCTGCGAGCTCGTCTGTCCGGTCGAGGCGACCGTGCACAGCGCCGAAGGGTTGAACGACATGGTCTACAACCGCTGCGTCGGGACCCGGTACTGCTCGAACAACTGCCCGTACAAGGTGCGTCGTTTCAATTTCTACCATTACTCGACGCAGTTCCGGGCGCCGTCACTCCAGATGCTCACGAATCCGGACGTCACCGTGCGCTGGCGCGGTGTGATGGAGAAGTGCACCTACTGCGTGCAGAGGATCAACCGGGTCAAGATCGACTCGGAGATCGGCAACCGGACGATCCGGGACGGCGAGATCACGACCGCCTGCGCGCAGGCCTGCCCCGCCAACGCGATCGTCTTCGGCGACCTGTCCGACCCCGCCAGCCGGGTCGCGCAGATGCGCAAGGACCCGCGCACCTACGCCCTCCTCGAAGAGCTAGGGACCCGGCCCCGCACCACGTACCTCGCACAGGTCCGCAATCCCAATCCCGCCCTTCCGGAGCCAGTCCGCCGCGACTGGCCGACGTCGTTCCGCGAAGAGACCGGGCAGCTATGAAGAAACCAAAGCCCGACCTCGTGCCGATTCCACCGGGGCAGGACCGGAGAGTGCCCGTGATCGAGCCGGGGTACACCTTCGCGAGCGTCACCGACAAGATCGGCCAGATCGTCCTCACGCGGCGGACGCCGGTATTCTGGTTCTTCGGCTTCGGGATCTCGTTTCTCCTGATGATGGCGCTCCTCGCGAGCATCGGAATGCTCCTCTTCCGCGGAGTCGGAATCTGGGGCGTCAACATCCCGATCGGCTGGGGATTTGCGATCATCAACTTCGTCTGGTGGATCGGGATCGGCCACGCCGGAACCCTGATCTCGGCGATCCTGCTGCTGCTTCGGCAGGAGTGGCGAACGTCGATCAATCGCTTCGCCGAGGCGATGACGCTCTTCGCCGTCGCGTGCGCCGGCCTCTTTCCCGTTCTGCACATGGGCCGGCCCTGGCTCGCGTACTGGCTGCTCCCCTATCCCAACACGATGGCGCTCTGGCCGCAGTGGCGCAGCCCGCTCGTGTGGGACGTCTTCGCCGTTTCGACCTACGCGACGGTCTCGGCCCTCTTCTGGTACGTGGGGCTAATCCCCGATTTCGCGACCCTGCGCGACCGGGCGCGGCGCAAGGGATTCCAGATCGTCTACGGGATGCTGTCGCTCGGCTGGCGCGGTTCCGCGCAGCACTGGCACCGGTACGAAACGGCCTACCTTCTGCTCGCGGGCCTGGCGACGCCGCTCGTCATCTCCGTGCACACCGTGGTCAGCTTCGACTTCACGGTCGCCATCACCCCGGGGTGGCACTCGACGATCTTCCCACCCTACTTCGTCGCGGGCGCGATCTACGCCGGCTTCGCCATGGTGCTGACGCTCTCGATCCCGCTCCGGAAGCTCTACGGCCTGGAGGACTTCATCACTCTGCGCCACCTCCAGAACATGGGCAAGATCATGCTCGCGACCGGACTGATAGTCGGGTACGGCTACATGGTCGAGGCGTTCATGGGCTGGTACAGCGGGTCGCCGGGCGAGCTCTACGTCACCCTGAACCGGATGCTGGGGCCCTATGCGAAGGCTTACTGGGCGCTGATCCTCTGCAACATCGTGACCCCGCAGACGCTGTGGTTCCGAAAGGTCCGGTCGACTCCCTGGATCCTTTTCTTAGTCGCCATGGTGGTGAACGTCGGAATGTGGCTCGAGCGCTTCGTCATCGTGGTGACGAGTCTCCACCGCGACTTTCTTCCTTCGTCGTGGGGGATGTACCACGGCACCTTCTGGGACTGGGCAACGTTCATCGGAACGATCGGGCTGTTCCTCTCGCTCCTCTTCCTCTTCCTCCGGTTCCTGCCGATGATCTCGATTTTCGAGATGCGGACACTCGTCCCGGAAGCCGAAGTGAGGGAGGAGCCATGAGACTCCCGGCTTCCCCGCGCCCGGAAAGCGGAGACCCGGAATGACCGACTTCGAGCGTCATCCGGACGAAGGCCGGCCCCTCTACGGACTCATGGCGGAGTTCGAGAGTCCGACCGAGCTTCTCGCGGCGGCGCGCGGCGCGTACGAGAGCGGCTATCGGAAGATGGACGCCTACACGCCCTACCCGATGCACGAGCTGACCGAAGCGCTCGGCATCAAGCCGACGAAGCTTCCCTGGCTCGTCCTGGCGGGGGGCATCCTCGGCTGCTGTTCGGCGCTCTTCATGATGTGGTTTTCGGCCACGATCCACTATCCGTTGAACGTCGGCGGTCGTCCTCTCGCGAGCTGGCCGATGTTCATCCCCATTACATTCGAAGTGACGGTGCTCTTCGCGTCGCTCGCCGCCGTCTTCGGGATGCTCGGCATGAACGGCCTGCCGATGCCCTATCACCCGGTCTTCAACGCGCCGCGGTTCGCGCTCGCGTCGCGCGACCGCTTCTTCCTCTGCATCGAGGTCGCGGACCCGAACTTCGCTCTGGAAAAAACCAGTCTGTTCCTCGCAAACCAGGGGGCCCGCGTGGTCTCCGAAGTGGAGGAGTGATGGGGCTTATCGGGGGAAGGGCGAAGGGGGCGGCGGCGCCCGCACGCACCGTCCTGCTCGCCGCGCTGGTCCTCGCCGCCGCCTGCCGCCAGGAGATGTACAACCAGCCGCGGTACAAGCCCCTCGGGAAGAGCGATTTCTTCGCGGACGGACGCAACGCCCGGCCCCCCGTCGAAGGCACCGTCGCCCGCGGAATGCTCCGCGCGGACACCCGCCTCTACGCCGGGAAGGAGGGCAACGCGCTCATCGGCGTCTTTCCGCTGCCGGTGACGAGGGAGCTCCTCGACCGAGGGCGCCAGCGATACGAAATTTTCTGCGCCCCATGCCACGACCGGACGGGGGCGGGCAACGGCATGGTCGTTCAGCGGGGATACCGGCCCCCTCCGTCGTTTCACATCGACCGCCTGCGGCAGCGGCCCGTCGGCCACTTTTTCGACGTCATCACCAACGGCGTTGGCGCGATGCCGGACTACGCGGCCCAGATTCCACCGGAAGACCGCTGGGCGATCGTCGCCTACGTCCGCGCCCTCCAGCTCTCGCAGGGAGCGCCGCTTTCCCTGGTCCCGCCGGAGAAGCGCGCCGAGCTCGACCGCCCTCTGCCGCCGGCGGGGCCGCCGCCCGAGTCTCCCGAATTCCCGACCCTCACGACCTCGGCCCCGCAGCGTTCCGGCCCGAAGGCTCCGGGAGGCGGAGATCGGAGCGCGCCGGCCGCAGCTCCCGGCGCCCCGAAGGAGAAGGAACGCAGATGATCGACGCCGCAGTCCCGGAGGATCTCTCCGCCGCCATCGGCCGCGCCCGCCAGCGCGCGCTCGCGGCGGGAGCCGTCGGACTCCTCGCGTCCGCGGCGGGTTTCTTCCTCGCGCCGGGGAAGTTCTTCCCTTCGTACCTCTTCGCGTGCATGTCGTGCCTCGGCCTCGCCCTCGGTTGCCAGGCGGTGCTCATGCTCCACCACGTCACGGGCGGCGCCTGGGGCATCCCGATCCGGCGCCCGCTGGAGGCGGCGACCCGCACACTGCCCGCGATTGCCGCGCTCTTCGTGCCGCTCCTGTTCGGTTTGAAGACCCTCTACGAGTGGGCCCGGCCCGAGGAGGTCGCCCGCGACTCCATTCTTCAGCACAAGGCGCCTTACTTGAACGCGCCCTTTTTCGTAGCCCGAACGGTCCTCTGCTTCGCGGTCTGGATGGCGTTCATGTATTTCTTGAACCGCTGGTCCCGGGAGCAGGATGAGGCGCCGAAGCGGGGCTTGACGCGCCGGCTTGCGCTCCTTTCGTCGGCCGGACTCGTCGCCTACGGCCTGACGATCACCTTCTTCTCGATCGACTGGATCATGTCCCTCGAGCCGCACTGGTATTCGACGATGTACGGCGTCCTCTTCATCGCGGGTCAATCCCTGTCCGGACTGGCTTTCATCATCGCGTTGACCGTGATCCTCGCGCGATTCGCGCCTCTGTCCGGCTTCGTCAACCCCGGGCACTTTCACGATCTGGGCAAGTTGATGCTCGCCTTCGTGATGTTCTGGGCCTACGTCTCCTTTTCCCAGTACCTCATCATCTGGTCGGGCAACCTGCCGGAAGAGATCCCGTGGTACCTGCGGCGATTGAACGGCGGGTGGGGGTGGGTCGGCATCGCGATCGTCCTGCTCCACTTCCTGCTGCCGTTCGTGCTGCTTCTTCCGGCGTCCGCCAACCGAAACCCCCGGATCTTAATCGGCGTCGCCGGACTGGTCGTGTGCATGCGTCTCGTCGACGTCTTCTGGTACATCCGGCCCGCGACCTCGCCGCCCCGCCAGCTGGCTCTCCATTGGATGGACCTCGCGGCGCCGGTCGGCGTGCTCGGCCTCTGGCTCTTTCTGTTCCTGGGGCAGCTCCTGCGGCGGCCGCTCCTTCCCGTCAACGATCCGGAATTCCGGGAGGCCCTCGAACATGGCGCACACTGAGCCGCACGCGGGCGGCCACGAGCCGGACGAGGTCTCCGTGAAGCCGCTGGCGGGTTTCCTGGTGAGCATGGTCGCCCTGCTGATCGTGGCCGGCGTTCTCATGTTCGGAGTCTTCCGCCTGCTCGCCCGGGATGCGAAGTCGATGGACCGCCCGCTGTCCGGGAGCGTCGTGCGGTCGCTCGCGCGTCTGCCCCCTTACCCGCGTCTCGAAAGTCGGCCGCTCGCCCCCCGCGCGAGGCTGAACGCGGAGGAGAACGCGCGCTTGAGCTCTTTTGGCTGGGTCGACAAGGCGTCGGGCACCGTCCACATCCCGATCGAGCTCGCGATCGACATCGTCGCCCGGCAGGGGATCTCCGAGACCCCGTCCGCGCCCGCGGCCGGCGCGGCCGCCGCCGGGTCCCCATCGCGGGAGGCAGCCCGATGAGCGCCGATCCCGTACTTTCCCGCGGCGGCAGCGTGCGGCGCCGCTGGAGGCTCGCCGCCTTGCTTTTTACGTCCGGCGCCCTCGCCGCCGCGGCGCCGGGGCAGACATCGCGCTCAGACCCCGCGCCGCCCTCGACCTCCATCCCGAGGGCGCTGCGAAACGTCGGCATCGACCAGAAGCTCGGCGCGCAGATCCCGCTCGACATTCTGTTTCAGGACGAGGCGGGGCGCCCCGTCCGCCTCGGGCAGTACTTCGGAGACCGGCCCGTGGTCCTCGTACTCGCGTACTACAACTGCCCGATGCTCTGCACTCAGGTCTTGAACGGCCTCGTGACCTCGATGCGCGCGCTGTCCTTCGACGCAGGCAAAGAGTTCGAAGTCGTGACCGTCAGCTTCGACCCGCACGACCGCCCTTCCGACGCGGCGGCGAAGAAGGTGCCCTACATCCGGGAGTACGGCAGGGCGGGCGCCGACCGGGGCTGGCACTTTCTGACGGGCGGCCCGGGCTCGATCGACCGCCTCACGCAGGCCGTCGGCTTCCGGTACAGCTGGGACAACGACCTGGCGCAGTTCGCGCACGCGAGCGGGATCTTCGTGATGACGCCGGACGGCAAGCTCTCGCGTTATTTCTTCGGTATCGAGTACGCGCCGCGCGACCTGCGTCTCGGGCTCATCGAGGCGTCCAACCGCAGGATCGGCAATCCCGTCGATGCCCTGCTTCTCTACTGCTACCACTACGACGCGAAAATGGGCAGATACGGCGCCGTCGTGATGAACCTCGTCCGGCTGGGGGGGATTGGCGCGGTCCTCATCCTGTCGACCTTCGTCACCCTCATGTGGCGGCGGGACCGCCGACTCGATGCCGCGCGGAGGAAGCCCGGCTCCGGCGGCACGAAGGCGCCGAACGATCATACGCCTCCGCGAGCTCGCGAGGCGCACTGATGAACCCCGAGCTCCCGCTCTTCCCGGTGCAGGCCTCCGCCATGGCGGGGCAGGTGGACGCGCTCTACTTCTACCTCGTCGCAGTGAGCGCGTTCTTTTCGCTTCTGATTGCGCTGCTCGTCATCGTCTTCGCCATCAAATATCGCCGCCGCTCTAACGACGAATTTCCCGTCGGCAACGCGGGCTCCCTGAAGCTCGAGCTCGCGTGGACCATCATTCCGTTTTTCATCACGTTGACCTTTTTTGCGTGGGGCGCGCGGATTTACTTCCGCATGAACCGTCCCCCCAACGACGCCATGCAGGTTTACGTCGTCGGCAAGCAGTGGATGTGGAAGATCCAGCACCTGGACGGGGTCCGGGAGATCAACGAGCTGCATGTGCCCGTGGGCCAGCCGGTGCGCATGACGATGACCTCGGAAGACGTGATCCACAGCTTCTTCGTTCCCGCGTTCCGGATGAAGCGCGACGTCGTGCCGGGCCGTTACTCGACGGCCTGGTTCACGGCAACCAGGATCGGCGACTTCCACCTCTTCTGCTCCCAGTATTGCGGCACGAAGCACTCGGCGATGATCGGGACGGTCCATGTCCTCTCACCGACGGCTTTCCAGGCGTGGCTCGCGGGCGGGGCGGGCAGCGAGTCCCTTGCCTCCGCCGGCTCGAAGCTGTTCACGCAGCACGCCTGCAACACCTGCCACCGGAGCGACTCGCTCGCCAGAGGGCCCAACCTCGAAGGGCTGTTCGGCAGACCGGTCCACCTTCAAAACGGACAGACGGTCGTCGCCGACGAGCAGTACCTCCGCGAATCGATCCTGATGCCGCAGGCGAAGCTCGTTGAAGGCTTTCAGCCGATCATGCCGACGTTTCAGGGGTTGATCAGCGAGGAGGGCCTTCTCCAGCTCGTCGCCTACATCAAGTCGCTGTCGCCGGCCCCCGGGGGCGAGGGTGGGGGCGCCGCCCCGGAACCGGGCAAGGCGAGGATCGCTCCGCCCGTCAAGAACTCGTCTCCGGAGCGGGAGGCTCCCAAATAATGAGCGCTGCCGAATACATCGAGCCCGCGCCGGCCGAGCCCCGCGAGAATTACTTGAACGCCGGCTACGGAGTGCGTTCGTGGCTTCTCACGAAGGACCACAAACGGATCGCACTCCTGTATCTCGCTTCCATAACGTTTTTCTTTTTCCTGGGAGGTCTCTTCGCTCTCCTGATCCGGCTGGAGCTCTTAACCCCCGCGGGCGACCTCGTCCAGTCCGAGACGTACAACAAGCTCTTCACGATGCACGGCGTCGTGATGAGTTTCTTCTTCCTGATTCCGTCGATTCCTGCCGTCCTCGGAAACTTTTTCATCCCAATGATGATCGGCGCCAAGGACCTCGCGTTCCCGCGCTTGAACCTGCTCTCCTGGTACATCTACATGGCGGGCGCCATGTTCACGCTCTGGGCGGTCGTCCACGGAGGCGTGGACACCGGCTGGACGTTCTACACACCGCTCTCGACGGCGTACTCCAATGGCCACGTCGTCGCCACCGCGGTCGGGGTGTTCATCACCGGATTCTCTTCGATCCTGACGGGCTTGAACTTCATCGTGACGATCCACACGATGCGGGCTCCGGGCCTCACGTGGTTCCGGCTGCCGCTCTTCGTCTGGTCGCACTACGCGACGAGCCTGATCATGGTGCTCGGCACGCCCGTGATCGCAGTGACCATCTTCATGGTGGCGGTGGAGCGAATCTTCCACCTCGGCATCTTCGATCCGGCGCTCGGCGGGGATCCCGTGCTCTTCCAGCACCTCTTCTGGTTCTACTCGCACCCGGCCGTCTACATCATGATTCTGCCGGCGATGGGGGTGATCTCCGAAGTCGTCACGACGTTTTCCCGCAAGAACATCTTCGGCTACAAATTCGTGGCGTTCGCGTCCATCGGAATCGCGGTCCTCGGGTTCCTGGTCTGGGGCCACCACATGTTCGTGAGCGGTCAGTCGATCTATGCCGGGCTAATGTTCTCCATCCTGTCGTTCCTCGTCGCGATTCCCTCGGCGGTGAAGGTGTTCAACTGGACGGCCACGCTCTACAAGGGCTCGTTCTCGTTCGACACGCCGATGCTCTATGCCCTGGGCTTCATCGGCCTGTTCACGATCGGCGGCTTTACAGGACTTTTTCTCGCGACGCTCGGCGTCGACGTACACGTGCACGACACCTACTTCATCATCGCCCACTTCCACTACATCATGGTGGGCGGCGCGATCATGGGATACCTCGGCGGCATGCACTACTGGTGGCCGAAGATCAGCGGGAAGATGTATCCCGAGGGCCTCGCGAAGTTCGCCGCGCTCGTCATCTTCGTCGGCTTCAACCTGACGTTTTTCCCGCAGTTCATTCTGGGATACATGGGAATGCCGCGGCGCTACCATGCCTATCCGCCCGAGTTCCAGGTCTTGAACGTGATGTCGACCGCGGGCGCGTCGATCCTCGGGCTCGGTTACATCCTCCCCATGGCCTACTTCGCGTGGTCGATGCGATACGGCCGGAACGCGCCGGCGAACCCGTGGGGCTCGACCGGCCTCGAATGGCAGACCACCTCTCCGCCGCCGACGGAAAACTTCGAAGTCCCGCCGATCGTGGACAAAGATCCCTACATCTACTCGGCGGAGGAGGTTGAGACCGTTGGCTGACGCCCGACCCGCCTCTCCCGCGTCCGCAGAGCACCCTGTGATGCTGCAGCACCACTTCGACTCACCGGCTCAGCAGAAGGACGCCTCGCAGCTCGGAATGTGGCTCTTTCTCGTGACGGAGATCCTTTTTTTCGGCGGCCTCTTCACCGTCTATACGATCTACAGATGGTCGTGGCCGTCCGGATTCGCGGACGCGAGCCGGCACATGGACTGGAAGCTCGGGACGTTGAACACGGCCGTACTGATCTTTTCCAGCCTCTCGATGGCCATGGCGGTCCACAGCGCCGCGGTCGGCCGCGTGCGCCGCATCATCCCCTACCTGCTCATCACGATGCTCCTCGGCGCGACCTTCCTGGCGGTAAAGGCGGTCGAGTACACGGAGCACATCCGCCATCACCTCTTCCCGGGCCCCTGGTTCCATTACCCGGGCCCGCACGGCCGGCCGGCGGAGCTCTTCTTTTCGCTCTACTTCGCGATGACGGGCCTTCACGCCCTGCACATGATCATCGGCCTCGCGATCCTGACGGTTCTGGTCGTGCAGGCCCGGAGGGGCCGTTACAGCGCCGCGTGGCACACGCCGATCGAGATGTCCGGCCTCTACTGGCACTTCGTCGACATCGTCTGGATTTTCCTGTTCCCGCTCCTCTATCTGATCGGGCGGCACATCCATTGAGCACTGAGCATTGAGCATTGAGCACGGAACAGGAGGAGACCCGTTGACGCGTCGAAGCCGGGTGAAAAGACCTTGAGCGCGAAGGAAGGGTCTGCGATGGCCCACGGCGCGAACGCCGACCACATCGTGTCTGCGAAGAGTTACATCGCGGTGTTCGTCGTCCTGCTCGTCATGACGGCCACGACGACCGCCGTGTCGTTCGTGAACCTCGGGCCCTGGAATACGGTGGTCGCGCTCGCGATCGCCTTCTTCAAAGCGGCTCTCGTGGCACTCATCTTCATGCACGTACGCTGGTCGACGCGACTCACGCAGATCGTCGTCGTGGGCGGGATCTTCTGGCTGATGATCCTGATGGTGCTGACTTTCTCGGATTTCGCGACCCGAGGCTGGCTGCCCGTTTACCGGATGACGCCGTGATGGGAGCGCGGGGGATTCTGCGGTCAGGCTCCTGATCCAGTAAGTCCCTGAGGGCTCAACCCCCGCTCCGCACCTTCGTCGCCAGCTCCTCCCGGATCTCCCCGATCCGGACCGCCGGGTTCGCGGGTCGCCATCAGGACGCCGGCAACGATCATCGCCCCTCCGACCAGGATGCGAAGGGACAGAGTTTCCTTCAGGACGAGAGCGCCCAGACAGACCGCGATCAACGTGTCCACGAGGGGGATCGAGCCGATCACGGAAACCGGGACCCTTGGAACCAGCCAGAAGAGGCCGGCGAAAGTCACCGCGGTTCCGAGAACGGAGAGGTAGAGAAGCGAAGCAAGGGCCGTCGGCGTCCAGTGAATCGGCGCGCCTCGCTCGAAGAGGGCGGCGAGCGCTCCGAGAAACAGCGAGCCTGCGAGCGTCTGTGCCCAGACGTTCAGATCCGGAGGGACGCGCCCCAGAGACTTCTTGACGAGAACGTTCGCATAACCCGACACGAAGGCGCCGAATAGGACTAGCAGCCCGCCGACGAAGACGGGACCGGTATCGCCGCTCATCGCTCGAACGGCGGCTGGCGCTTCGATGACCGCCACGCCCGAGATCCCGATGACGGCCGCGGCGACGGTCCGCCGGGTCCATCGCTCCCCCGGCAGGAGCCGGTGCGCAAAGACGCCAACCCAGATCGGGAACGAGCCGAAAAGCAGCGCGGAGAGCCCCGACTCGATTCGTGGCGCCGCGAGAAAGATGGCGGCATACGCCACCCCGATCTGCAGGAGCCCGGAGACGGCCATCGCTCGCCACTCTCCTCGCGTCGGAAGCGGGCCCGACCGCCGGCGGCAAGCGAGCGGCGTCAGCACCGCGCAGGCAAGTCCCATCCGCAGCGCGGCGAGAGTCAGGGGCGGCACGTCGCGAACGGCGACGCGGATGACGAGCCACGTCGAGCCCCAGACGGCGCAAAGGAACAGGTAAACGGCAAGCGCGCGCCCGTTCAGGGCGGGTGCCGTCAACATCGAACGATGGGTCAACCTGGCTCCCCTTTCGATTCGGATTCGGGCGCAGAAGCCTAGCAGGCTGTGACGAACTAGAATCGCGCCATGTTTGCCTCAGCGCTCGACCCTTCGGCTCCGAAGGGTCTGCTCTACCGCGACCTGGCCGCCTCGGTCGAGGCGCTCTGCCAGGGAGAGCCCGATGCGCTCGCGAATCTCGCCAACGCGGCGGCCCTCGCCAACCAGGCCCTTCATGGCATCAACTGGTGCGGCTTTTATCTCCTTCGCGGCGGTGAGCTCGTGCTCGGGCCTTTCCAGGGCAGACCGGCCTGCGTGCGCATTCCGCTCGGCAAGGGCGTCTGCGGGACCGCCGCGGAGCGACGAGAGACCCTCGTCGTGCCGGACGTGCTCGTCTTTCCCGGGCACATCGCGTGCGATGCCGCGTCGCGATCGGAGATCGTCGTGCCAATCCTCTCGCGAGGCAGGCTCGTCGGAGTCTTCGACGTCGATGCCCCCGAGCCCGCGCGATTCGACGAAGAGGACCGCGCCGGGTTGGAACGATTCGTGAACGCGCTCGTGCCGTTGATTGCGTGGGAAACATGGATGGGAGAGGGAAAAGCATGAGCGAGACAACCGGAAAAGTGACCTGGCTCGGACACGCGGCCTTCCTGATCGAGACGGCGGAAGGATCGAGGATAGCCATCGACCCCTTCATCGAACAGAACCCGAAGTTCCCGAAGGGATTCGACTACGGCAAGCTCGACGCGATCGCCGCTACACACGGCCACTTCGACCACTTCGGTGGCGACGGCGTCGCGCTGGCAAAAAAGACAGATGCGATGGTCGTTTGCATCTTCGAGCTCGCGCTGTACTGCCAGAGCCAGGGGATCAACAAGGTCTCCGGCATGAACAAGGGCGGAGCGCAGACCGTCGCGGGCGTCGAGTTCCGGATGGTGCAGGCCGTCCATTCTTCCGGAACTTCGGCGGGGGGAGACCGCAACCCGCCTTCGGACCCCTGCGGTTTCGTGATGACGCTGCCGGACGGTTTCCGGATCTACCATGCCGGCGACACGAACGTGTTCTCGGACATGGCCATCATCGGCGAGCTGTACCCACCCGATCTCGCGCTGCTCCCGATCGGCGATTTCTACACGATGGGTCCGCGAGAAGCCGCGAAAGCCTGCGATCTCCTCGGCGTAAAGCGCGTCATCCCGATGCACTGGGGCACCTTCCCGGCATTGACCGGAACCCCGGCGGCGCTCCGAGAGGAAATCGGCAAGCGGGGAGCGAAGACCGAGGTGATCGATCTCGAGCCCGGAGGGACCTGGCCGGCGTAGCGCCGGGAGAGAGAGGGCAGGCGGCAAGCGCTTCTCCCGGTCCCTCTCGGGCTAGGCCCCTCACCCGCGGTCATCGCTTCTTCACCACGCTGGCGAGTACGCTCGCATCGGGAGGAGTCTCCTGACCGAAGGGAAGGAGGAGCCTCCCGATGCGGGAGCCGCAGCGAACGGAGGGAGCAGGCCGGCGGTCGAGGCCGCATCCGGCCGAGCCGCCGGCCGGTGCGGTTCGCCGTCAGCGAACGGCAGCTCCCGCAGTGAGCGGAGGCGACGTTACTGCAGAGGCAACCGCCCCGAAAATCCCTCATCGTAGGTGTGGAAGTATTCGAGCGAGGGCTCCGGGTATTTCCAGCAGTAGTAGCCCGCGCCCGAATCGAAATCCACCAGCCACAGGCCCTTGATCACGGCGCCCAGCGACACGATTTCCCGGGCCCACTCGCGCACGATCCCCTGCCGCTCTTCCTCCGACTCGCCGCCCGATTCGCCGAGGCGCGCGTAGCGGAACACGGCGTCGGAGGTGATCTCCTTCACTTTCGGCAGGACCGTCCGGGCCTCGTCGAAGCTGAAGATGCGGGTCTCGGCAGGCTCGGCTGAAACGAGCTCCGCTCCCTCGGACGGCAGCGCCTGGTCGCGCACGATCGCGATCAGCTTGGTGACCGCTTCGACGTCCTCTCCGACCGCCGAGGAGACGTACGTTTCGAGCGCCCGCAGCGCCTCCTCGGAGCGTCCGGCCTTTAAGAGCAGGAGCCCTCGCTCGCGCAGATAAGAGGTCTCGCCCGGATCGAGGGCCTCGGCGCAGTCGAGAGCCGCCAGGGCTTCCTCCACCATCTCGCGGCGCTCGTAGGAACGGCGCAGGTTGAAGAGCACGCGCGTCAGGATCGAACGCGTCGAGTCCGGCGAGAAGACTTCGGCCGGCAGCTCGACCGGGGTTCCGAAAATGGACCCGACGCGCCGCGCCAGGTCGTCCATGTCGCAGAGCTTTCCGCCCTCGAACGGATCGAGAAACCGACCGGTCGGAAGATCCGGCCCGCCGACCACGAAATGGCCGGGGAGGCCGACTCCGGTCAGGCGCAGTCCGGCACGGCGTCCGACCTCGATCACCAGAATCGAAAGCGTGATCGGCATCCCGCGCTTTCGAGCGACGACGCGGGCGACGGAGGAATTCTCCGGGTCGTCGAACGAGTCGGCGTCGCCCTGGAACTTCTCCTCCGTGAAGAGGACGCTGCGCAGGGCGCGCTCCGCGCTCTCGCCCGCGCGCCGCGCGGAGGCGACTCTCGCCCCGAGCCGCTCCACTTCTTCGTCCGCAGGAGCGACGTGCTCGGTCGGATCGATGAGCTGGGAAATGAGCAGCGCGGCCTCGAACAGGTCGAGGACCGGGCTGGCGGCGGCCTCCCGAAACTTTTCCACGATGAATTTGCGACCGCTTTCGTCTGCCAAGTGAATCCCCCGGTTTGAAGCCGTGAAAACCCTGTCGGCTTGATCCGTAAGAGACCCTATCGCAGCCGCGGGGGTGTTGAGATTCGCGTTGAGCGTTGAGCGTTCCGCGTCAGGCGCCGGACGTGACGGTCGAGATCGATCCATCTTCCGTCCGCCTCACCCATCGCCCCTTACCTTCCCCTTACCCCCGACCTCTCACTGCCCTCCTATAATCCCCGCGATGTCCGTCGACGAGCTCCTCCGCCGATTTCCCGCGGCGGAGCTCGCCGGACTGATCGAAACCCGCCGCGACCTGCACCGCCACCCGGAGCTCGCATTCGAGGAAACGCGGACGGCGGGCCTGGTCTTCCAGCGCCTCGCGGCTGCCGGCCTCTCTCCCCGCCGAGGCGTGGGCCGCACGGGCGTCGTCGCGGACTGGCCGGCGGAGGGTCCCCGCATTCTCCTCCGCGCCGACATGGACGCGCTGCCGCTGCAGGAAGAGGGCGGCGCCGGCTACGTCTCCGGGGAGGCGGGAAGAATGCACGCCTGCGGGCACGATGGCCACGTGTCGATCGCGCTCGCGGTCGCCGCCCGGCTCGCCGCCTCGCCCGGAAGCGGCCCGTTCCGCATGCTGTTTCAGCCGGCCGAAGAGGGCGCGGGCGGAGCGGAGGCGTGCGCGGCTGATGGCGTTCTCGACGGCGTCGGGTCGGCGCTGGGGCTTCATCTCTGGAACCAGCTGCCGGTCGGAATGATCGGCGTGAATCGGGGAGCGCTCATGGCCGCGGTCGACGAGTTTTCGATCGAGGTCGAGGGCCCCGGCGGCCACGGCGCCGCGCCCCACGAGACAGCCGACACGATCGTCGGCGCGGCGCGAATCATCGACGCGCTGCAGGGGATCGTCTCGCGCGAGATCTCGCCCCTCGACTCGGTGGTGATCACGGTGGCGAGCATCCACGGCGGGTCCGCATTCAACATCATCCCGGCGGTCGTGAAGATGACGGGAACTGCCCGCTCGTTCACCGAATCGTCGGGGCGGGCGCTGCCGGAAAAAATGGAACGGGTCGTTCGGGGCACGGCCGAGGCGGCCGGAGTCCGCGCGCGCCTGAACTACAGGCGGGTCAACCGGGCAACCGTCAACGACCCTCAGATGGCGGAGCTCGTGATCGAAACAGCCAGCCGAATCCTGGGGCCGGACAGCGTCGACGAGGGGACGCGCACGCTCGGAGGCGAGGACATGTCCGTGTTTCTCGACCGGGTGCCCGGCTGCTTCTTCTTCGTCGGGTCGGCTCCGGAGGGCGGTCACCGCCCGCATCATTCGCCCCGCTTCGACTTCGACGAGCGGGCGCTCGCGATCGGCACCGTCATCTTCGAGGCGGCCGCGCGAGAAGCCGCGAAGAGAAGCTAGCGTTCGCCGGCAGTTCCCGGCTCGTCACCTCGCAGCTGAGCACTCACCACGGACCGGCGACAATTCCGTTGCTCACCCCACTCCTCCTCCTGTTCTACCTCGCGGGCGTGCTGGCGATCGGCTTTGCCTCGCGGCGTCGGGCCGGGAAAGACGACGCGTCCTACTTCGTCGCCGACCGGAGCTTCTCCACCTTCTGGGGGTTCATCGGGCTCTCATCGCTCACGACGGGCGGTTCGACCACGATCGCGCTCGCGGCGTTCGTGTACGTGCACGGGCTCACCGGCCTCTGGCTCGACCTCGCCGGCGCGCTCGGACTGCTCGCGCTCGGGACCTTTCTCGCCGGACGCGTGCGGCGCGAGGGCGCTATGACACTGCCCGAGATCGTGGGCCGCTACTACGGCGCGCGGGCGCGGTGGGCGGCCGCGCTTCTGGTGCTCGTCTCTGAGATCGTCTGGTTCGCGCTCCTCATCGAAGGGACCTCGGTCGTCCTTACGGCGGCCTTCGGGGTTCGGCCGCTCGTCGCGATCGTGGGATCGACCGCCGTGTTCGTGCTCTACACCTCTCTCGGCGGGCAGTTCGCGGTCGTGCGCACCGATCTTCTTCAGTACGGGCTCATGGCGGCGGGAATCCCGGGAGTCGCGTTCGCGTGCGCCTTCCTGCGGGTCCCGCGCTTTGGTCACCTGCCGGCGGGGTTCACGAGCTTCCCGTTTTCGCCGACGATGCGGCCTTGGGACGTGGCGGCGCTACTGGTCCTGATCGGGCTGCCGCATCTCGTCGGGAGCGACGTGTACGCGAAGCTGCTGTCGTGCCGGGACGAGGCGGCCGCCCGGCGCTCGGCGCTTCTCGCGGGGGTATCCAAGCTGGTCTTCGGCGGCGCGGTGGCGTTCATCGCCCTGGCCGCCCGTGAAGCGCTTCCACCGGGAGATCCGGCTATGACGCTGCCCCGCGCGGTCCTGGCGTTCGTGCCGGGCCCGCTCGCCTCGGTGGTGGTTGTCGCGTTGATCGCGACGATGCAGAGCTCGGCGGACGCGGTGCTCCTGTCCGCCGCCGCGGTGACGACGCGCGACATCCTGCCTCCCCTTCTCCGCCGCCCGCTCCCTCTCTCGGCGGCGCGACTGTTCTCGCCCCTCTACGCGGCTCTGGGCCTGCTCGTCGCGCTCGCGATGGACCGGAACGTGATCCAGACGCTGAAGCTCGGCTACTCGATCTTCGCCGCGGGGCTGATCCTGCCGGTGCTCGCCGCGTTCCTTCCGCTGCGTCGCACCGCTCCCACGTGGGGCGCGATCGCCGCGATGTTCGCCGGCGGAGGCGTCGCCGCGGCCGGCCGGCTGTTCCCGCGTCTCGCCGGCGGCGCCGACCCTGTTCTCCTGGGGACCGGGGTGAACTTCGCCGTCCTTCTCGTGTCGTACGCGATCGACCGGGCGCCGCGCCCGCGGAGCGCCGCGTGAGTCCGCGCGACCAGCGATCGCATCCCGACCTGCTCAAGCCGGCGGGGCCGAATTTCGGCGTCGCACCGCCGCGTGGTGCGGAGCCTCCCCGGCGCGGGATGTTCTCCTCGCTGCGTCACCGCCCGTTTCGCACCTACCTGATCGGCCTGTTCCTCTCGAACATCGGCAGCTGGATGCAGACGGTCGCGCAGGGCTGGCTCGTGTTCCGCCTCTCTGACTCGGCCCTCGTGCTCGGGCTCGTCACATTCGCCGGCTCGATCCCGACGCTCCTCCTCGCGCCGCTTGCCGGCGTCGCCGCCGACCGGTTCGACCGGCGCAAGCTCCTCGTGGTGACGCAGAGCATCCAGCTCGCGACGGCGTTTTTTCTGGCGTTTGCCACCGCGCGCGGCTTCGTCTCCGTGCATCTCGTGGCGGCGCTCGCGTTCGTGAACGGGATCGCGAACGCGTACACGACGCCTTCGCACCAGTCGCTGTTCATCGATCTCGTGGGACGAGACGACCTGATGAACGCGATCTCCTTGAACTCGATGCAGTTCAACCTGTCGAGGGTCATCGGGCCCGTGATCGCCGGATTTACGATCGCGGGTCTCGGAGAAACCGGCTGCTTTCTGCTTAACGGGGTGTCGTTTCTCCCGTTCCTGATCGCCATCCTCCGCCTCCCGGGCCCGACCCCCCGGCGGCGCAAGCCAAAAGGCTCGTGGGTGGAGCTCCGCATCGGGCTCCGGTTTGCGAGACGCGACGCGGTGCTGCCGCCCCTGCTCATTCTGTGCGCCTCGCTCGCCGTGTTCGGAACACCGGCGGTGACGCTCGCGCCTCTTTACGCTCGGCGCCTGCTCGACGTGGGCCCGAAGGGGCTCGGCGGCATGCTGTGCGCCGTTGGGATCGGGGCGGTGGCGACCGCGCTCGGCCTCGCCCGCAAAGGCGACTTCGCGAACAAGGGACGCGCCCTCCTCGTGGCCGCCTCCGCGTTCGCGGTCTCGGTCGCGGCTCTCGCGATCGCTCCGACGTACGCGATCGCGCTCGCCGCGCTGGCGCTGCTCGGGGGCGCGATGATGTCCTCCTCCTCGATCATCAACACCCTGATGCAGACGCGATCTCCCGACAAACTGCGAGGCCGCATCATCTCCCTCTACGCACTGGCCTGGTCGGGTTTCGTCCCGATCGGAAACCTCCAGGCAGGCGCGATGGCGGAACACTTCGGACCGGCAGCGTCGCTGCTCGTGGGCGCCGCGGGCATAGCGGCGACACTCGCGATGATCCGGGTCTTCAAGCCGGTGCCGCCCGATCTGGCGTGAGCGCACGGAAAGTGGACCGCGGAAAGGCTTCGACTCTCCGGACCAAATCCGGCTACTCAGCCGGATATCAGGAACGCACGAGCTCCCTCCGGGGCCTCCTCACTCCGACCCCCTCCCCTACGCGGGGACAGGGAGGTGGCGCGCTTTCACCACCGTGGCGGATACGCTCGCCCCGAGAGGAGTCTCCCGACCAGAGGGAGGGAGGAGCCTCTCGGGGCGGGAGCCGAAGCGAACGAAGGAACGAGCCGAGCGGTCGAGCCGACAGGCGAGCCGCTCGGCGGTCGGCGAAGCCGACGTCCCGTAGTGAGCGGAGGCGACGTGGGTATATCGTTTTGCCGATGAAGCGCGCCGGGGTGGGGTTGGCCATATTTCTCCTGGCGTCTGGAGCGGTCCTGCCCCTCGACCGGGCCGACGAGCCGTTTCCTCCGAAGGGTCGCTACAACAATTCGACGCACCGGTACTTCCCCGACCTCGAGGCTCGGTTGAACGCGGTCCGCTACGGTCGGTGGCGGGCGCTCGAGATCGCCTGGGCCTCCGGGATCGACCGGCGGCTCGACTCGCAGTTCTCCTCCTACCTGCTCGGTCTCCTCGCAAGCCCGCCGCGGTTTGCACCGGAGGCGGATCGGGTCGCTCCGCGCTTCGCACGCGAGGCGTCCCCGATCTTCCGGGCTCTGCGCTGGGGACAGGTGCTCGAGCAGCAGCTGATCGACGTCCTCGCCTCCCCCGACGCGAGCCCGAGTCTGTCGTCGCTGCGCCTGACCCGGTCGCTCGACCTCTACCGCCGCGAGCGCTGGGCGCTGGGCGAGCCGCCGACGGAGGTCTCGGGCCAGACGGTGGTCTCGGCCGCGCCGGTGTCCGCGCGGATCCTCTCGGCGGGCACGCGGCTGTTCGCGGCGGCCGCGGAAGACCTGGCCGCGTCCGACTTCGGCCAGCAGCGATGGAAGGTGCGCACGACCGTCGCGGAGTTCGACCGGTCGTACGCCGCCGAGCGGCCTCCACAAGATTCCACTTATCGCTCGAGCGCGCCGACGATCCTCCAGCGGTACCCCGGGTACGCGGAGCACCTGGACCGCCTGGCCCGCTTCCGCCTCGAGGTCTATCTCGCCCTCCTTCCGGGCGGAGAGACACCCTCCGCGTGCCGCGAACGGGACGCGCGGATCGCCGAGGTCGCGCGCCGCTACGGAATTGTGCCGACGGGAATCCATGGTCAGTAGCCGGCGAATCCTGTGCGGAGCGCTCCTGCTTCTCGCCGCCCGGCTGGCCGGCGCGCAGCTGCTTTCCAATCTGGAACGCGATCGGCCTCTCGCAATCGAGGACGCGCGGCCCGTGCCCTACCGTGCTCTGTCCGGGTCCGCCGACTGGACGTATTCGCTGCGGACAGGAAGTCTCAACGACTACGGCCCCGGGTTTTCGGTGCTCTACGGCGCGATGCGAGGGCTCGAGATGGGCGCCGCGATGAGATGGGTGACCCGGCCGGAGCGCAACGCGAATCGCGGGATCGCTTCCGGCGACCTGATGATCCACGCGCTCTATCAGCTCTCCGAGGAGACGTCGTCCATGCCAGCGTTTTCAGCACGCATCGGCGCGCAGTTTCCGACCGGTCTCGCCTCGAAGGGAACCGACGTCGAGCTCTCGGCGCTCGGGACGCGCTCGTTCGACACGTTCCGGGCCCACGCGAACTTCCGGTACACGCGGCTCGGGGCCACGGTTCGCACGGAGCGGGCGGAGCGCCTCGAAGGGGTCGCCGGGATCGACTTCGTTCCGGGAAGACGCGGACTGACCGACACCTTGGTGATCGCGGACGCCGCCATCCGGTCCAATCCCGTCGTGGGGGGGACCGCGATCATCCAAATCGAGCTCGGAGCCCGGCGGCGCATCGGGAGCCAGACATTTCTCTTCGGAGGAGGATCCTCGGAGCTCACGGGAAGGAACGACCGCGCGCGTCTTCGATTGAGGCTGGGACTGACCCACTTCTACTGATTCGGGTCGGGAGCCGATTGCCGATGAGTGGACCGCGGAGTACCGCGTCTCGCTCCCGCCGGTCGCTCGGCTCCGTCCGCGTCAGTGCCCGAAGAGCGGTGGCTCCTCCAGGCATTCGAACGGAAAATCTTTCTGGCCTCGCAGCGACGCGATCTCCCAGAACGTCTTCTCGCCCTCCCACTCGCGCAGAGGCTGATAGAGGAACGCGTGTCCCTGGCAGTTGTTTGGCCGCTCGAAATACACGACGCACGCCCCGGCGCCGCGGGCCCCCGCGCGGACGCGGGTCGCGTCCGGGTACCGCTTCTTCACGACCTCGACCGGATCGAACGACCAGGCGTCGGGAGGCTCCCGCCGCTGGCGATCCCGCATCTTCTCGATCTCGCTCGAAAACCCGGTCTGGTGGACGAGCCCCCAGTAGGAGAGCTCAACCGCCGAACGGTCGCTGGTCCAGGGATCCTCCGGGGCATCGGCGGAGATCCGGAACCGGTTCTGGCCGAAGATGAAGAAAGTCCGGAGCGTGAAGCTGCGGTACCGGTCGGGAAGCTCGCGGCTCAGAAAGGTGTCGACCGCGAGGCGGCGCTCGATTCCGTTGGGATCGATCGATACGGCAACGGACGCGCGAGGGAGTGAAACGGAAAACGTCTGCTCGAGCTTCCCCTTCATGAGGCGCAAGGCGAGCGTCTCGTTCAATCCCGTCTCCCCCGGATGCAGCATCTGAAAGACGACCTGCGGCCGGTCGTCGAAGCGAAACCGGATGCTTCGAAAGGACAACAGCTGGTCGCAACTCGAGAGATCGTCGCTCTGACCGCACCGCAGCGGAACGTGCGCGATGAAGAGCGGCTTCCACTCGTCGCCGACCTTCTTGAGCACCGCGAGCAATGGACTCTCGAACGGGAGCCGATAGCGGGAAACGAACCCGAGTGTCGGCACATCGGCCGGCAACTTCACGACCGTACCGATGCCGTCGACCAGAACCTCGCTGACTCCGTCGCGGTCGAGGTCCACTTCCTCTACGTGGATCAGCCGCGAGAAAGAGAGATCCCGGCTCGAGAAACGGACTCGCTCGCGAGGCATCATTCCCCGGCGGGTCTCTTCGACGCGCGGCGGCGCCTGGGGGGTCGGGATCCGGGTCGGAGTCGGGCTCGACGCCGCGCGGGGCCGGGCGGCCGGCACGGGGGGTCCCGCCGCTTCGGCCGCGGCGGACAGCAGAAGGGCGGACAGGACCGCCAGGAGGCCGAACGCGTGGCGCATGGGTCGTGGTGCCTCGAATGGAGTTGGAGAAAGCTCGAACATTGTGGGTCCTCGGGAGCGGATGTTCAATCGGAATCCGGCAGAACGGCAGAAGGGCAGCCGGCCGGGCTCAGTCCCGGCGCCGAGGCTGGGCGAGCCGGCGGGCGGGGCGGGCAGAGCGGTTGATTAAGATGGCGCCCCTTGCGCATTTTCGACTGCCACATCCACGTCCAGCCCTGGCGGCAGATGCACCCCGCGGCGCGGGCGTTAATGACCCGCGGACGCCCGGACGTCGAGGCGGTCCAGCGCGCGCAGGACGATCCGGAGGAGCTGCTGAGAACCATGGACGCTCAGGGGATCGAGCGCGCCGCCCTCATCAACTATTCGGCTACCGAGGTGATGGGTTTCGACACGACCGTGAACGAGTGGGTCTCCTCATTCGTGAAGGGGCACGCCGACCGGCTCGTCGCGGTCGGCTCGGTGCATCCTCGGGAGACGGCAAACGCGGGCGAGCGGGCCGAAAGGCTTTTCGGCGATCTCGGCATCCGCATGCTGAAGATCCATCCGCCCCACCAGATGTTCGCGGCGAACGCGTATCGAGACGGCGACGAGGCTCTCGGGCAGATCTACGCGGCGGCCGAGCGGGCGGGACGGCCCGTCATGATCCACACCGGAACGTCGGTCTTTCCGGGCGCCCGCAACCGGTTCGCCGACCCCATGGCCGCCGACGACGTCGCAATCGACTTCCCGAAATTGACTCTCATCCTCGCGCACGCGGGAAGGCCGCTGTTCATGCCGACCGCGCTCTTCCTGGCCCGCCGTCACGCGAACGTGCATCTCGATCTCTCCGGCATTCCGCCGAAGAAGCTCCTCGAGTACCTGCCTCGCTTAGACGAGCTGGCCGACAAGTGCCTCTGGGGGACGGACTACCCGAGCCCCGGCGTTCTCTCGATGCGGCGCAACGTCGAAGATTTCCTCGCGCTGCCGCTGACGGAAGAGACCAGGCAGAAGATCCTGTGGGACAACGGCGAGAGGCTGATCCCGTGAACGCTCCGCAGCAGCCGGCACCGCAGCAGACTGGAGGGAAGGGCAGCCGGGTGCTGGTGGTCGGGGGCGGCACGATGGGCCGCGGGATCGCGGGTCTCTGCGCGCTCGCCGGATACGAGACGCTCGTCTACGAAGCGGACGCCGCGGCGCGGGAGCGCGTGCTTCCCTCCATTCGCGGCTCCTGGGAGCGCGCGGTGGCCTCGGGCAGGCTGGACGCGGAAAAAGTCCAAAGGGCAGCCGAGCAGCTCGGGACGATCCATTCGCTCGAAGAGGGTCGCTCCGCGACGTACGCGGTCGAGGCGGTGTACGAATCTCTCGCACTCAAGGAGCAGATCTTCGGCGAGCTCGACCGGCTCTGCCCGGAGGCCCGCTTGCTCGGGAGCAACACGTCGTCGCTTTCGATCGGCTCGATCGCCCGCTCGACGTCCCGCCCGGACCGGGTCATCGGGGTTCACTTCTTCAATCCCGTGGCGGTGATGCCCCTGATCGAGATCGTGTATTGCCCAGAGACGTCCGAGGCGACGATCGCCGCCGCGGAAGGGTTTGCCGCGACGCTTGGGAAAAAAACGGTTCGCGTCCGGGACGCTCCCGGCTTCGCCACATCGCGGCTCGGGGTGGCCCTTGGACTCGAGGCGATGCGGATGGTGGAAGAGGGGATCGCGTCCGCCGGCGACATCGACCGGGCGATGGAGCTCGGGTACGGGCATCGGATGGGACCCTTGAAGACGACGGACCTCGTCGGCCTGGATGTCCGGCTCTCGATCGCCGAAGCGCTCGCGGCAGGACTCGACCCGGTGCGGTTCGCGCCGCCGAAGATCCTTCGTAAGCTGGTCGCGGAAGGGCGGCTCGGTAAGAAGTCGGGGCGGGGCTTTTATCGCTGGGTGGGCGACGAGGCGAAGGAGGAGTAGCCGTCAGCTGTCAGTTCGCAGATGTCAGCTCTCAGCCAGCGCGGCGACGCCCGGAGCCATCCCCCGCCTTCCGCCCTTCGCCTTTTCCCGCCCTTCGCCCTTCGCCTGATCACACATCGCTCAGGTCCAGCAACTTGGGAATCGGAGGCCGCGAGGCCGCCGGAGCGGGAGGCGCCGCCCTGCGGTCGGACAGAAGCCGGGCGGTGACCACGAGGATGACGAGGGCTACGGCGATCTCGGCGCCGAAGAACGACGTCGACAGGCGGTGGTAGCGGTCGAGCAGGATCTTCGAAGGGTCGTTCGCGGGCAGGCGGTCGATCAGGCCAGGAGCCTCGGTTCGGATCTTGTCGATTGGCGGGATCAGGAGCTTCTCGATCACGACGGCGGCGATCATCCCGACGACCGGCGCCCGCGTGAGGAGAGACTTCTGCAGCCGCGGAGCCGCGGACCAGCGGCCCAGGAGCCAGGAGGTCAGGAAGAGGATCGCGAAGCTCGCCTCGGCAAACCAGCAGGCGCGGATCAGGATCGGGCTCTGGAGCGCTCCGGCGAGGTCCCGGGTCGGCAGGATGCGGAAGGCGGCAGGGGCAACGGCAGCGCCGAAGAAGAGGGGCGGACCGATCGCGAGAGCGAGCGCGAACAGGTGAGCGGCGAGGACGAGGGTGAAGAGCCCGGGCGACGGCGGACGCGGGATGGAAGGCGCAGGCGCAGGCGACCGCCTCATGGACCCTGTCCGCTTCCCGATTCCCGATTCCCGTTTCTCGCTTCCTCCTCCTCGCGCGGCCCGGGCGCGTACTCGGCCGTCACGGCGGGAATGAGGCCCGCCACGTGGGCGCGATCGAGAAGTAGCTGCACCGCCCGGCGGCCGGCCGGACCGTACGCGCGGGTCCACTCGTTGACGTACATCCCGACGAATCGGTCGGCCTTCTTCGGGTCGAGGCCCCGCGCGTACCGCATGGCGTGCGCGAGCGCCGCCTCGCGGTGTGAAAGGCCGTACTCGATCGAGCGCGAAAGCGCGCGGGAGATCCGCGCGACGCGTTCCGAACCGAGATCCCGCCGCACCACGTTGCCGCCGAGTGGCAGTGGAAGGCCGGTCTCCTCTTTCCACCAGTGTCCGAGATCGACGATTTCCGTCAGTCCCTCGTCGGCGAATGTCAGCTGCCCTTCGTGAATCAGCACGCCGGCTTCGATCTCGCCGTCGCGGACTCCCTCGAGGATCGTGTCGAACGGGCGGAGCTCCGTTCGCACGCCGGGCGCCCAGAGGCAGAGCGCCAGGGCCGCGGTGGTGCGCGCTCCGGGCGATGCCACGGTCACGGCGCCCGAAGCGACCTCATCGCGGGTCATCGGCCGCCGCGAGACGAGCACCGGCCCGTAGCCGTCTCCAAAGGAGGCGCCGTGGGGCAGGAGCAGGTATCGGTCCGCGAGAAAGGCGTACGCGTGGAAAGAGACGGCGGTGACCGCGAGCTCCCCCGAGAGGGCGCGGCGGTTCAACGACTCGATGTCGGAGAGCTCGTGATGGAACGAGAGGCCCTCGGTGTCCACGAGTCCCTCCGCGAGCGCGTAGAACATGAACGCGTCGTCGGAGTCGGGGCTGTGGGCGAGCGTGATGCGATCGGAGTTCGTCACGCGGCGATTCTATTTCGGGATCACCGCGGCGTCGCTCGGAAGCGCTCTTCGATCGCGGCGAGGAGAGGCGCGGAAGGCGCGGCGCTCGCGCGCGCGACGACCTCTTCTTCCTTGACTTCCGAGAGGCGGAAGCTGAGAATGAATAAAATTCTTTTTGCAAGAAATTTATGTTGTGCTCAGCGAGGAAACTTCTAAAATGAAATCGCCGGGTGGGTTGCAGCCCAACCGGCGATTTTAGGAACGTATGCGCAATCAATCGTTCGGCAGCGACAGACTGAGGGCGACACGCCCCTCCACGGGGGCGGCAAAATTAGCATCTCGCCCGCAGGCTGTCAATCGGCTGTCGGGAGGGAGGTGACATCATGGCTACCAAGAAGAAGGCCGCTTCCAAGAAGGGCGGATCCAAGAAGGCGAGTTCGAAGAAAAAGAAGTAAGTAACTCAAGTACTTACGATTCTTTGCTGGGGGCCTTCGGGCCCCCAATTTTTTTGTCTTTTCTCTGTCCTCATTTGAGACCGCACGACCCGATTCCGGCTCCCTTCCTGTCCTCACGCTATATCTGAATTGATATAGTTTCTTCATGTCGCTTCCCCACGTCCTCCTCGGACTTCTCTGGACGAGTCCGAGCACCGGTTACGACCTGGCGCGCTCGCTCGAGGAAGACGTCTCTCCGCTCTGGCGGGCCGAGATCTCGCAGATCTACCCGGCTCTCGCCCGGCTGCGCCGGGCCGGTTTCGTGCTCCTGAGAGTCCTCGGCCCCCGTCACGGGCCCCGGCGAAACCTCTATCGCATCACGGCGACCGGCCGCCGGGAGTTGAAGCGGTGGCTGGCGGAACCCGCCGCACCTCCCTCCTCGAAGGACGAGGGGCTGACGAAAATCGCCTTCCTGGAAGCTCTGCCTCCCGCCGAACGGCGCGCTCTCCTCACCAGGTACGAGCGCACCATCGCCGAGGAGATCCGCCGGCTGCGGGACACCGCGCCGCCGGACGGCTTCCTTCGCGAGGCCCGGCGCGGCGCGATCGAACGGCTCGAGGCTACGCGGCGGTGGGTCCGCAGCCTCGCCGGGGACTCCCCCGCCTCCGCTGCGCCGGCCGCCGCGGAGGCCCCGGCGAAGAAGCGATGAGCGATCCGCCGCGCCATCCCTGTCTCGCCGCCGTCGTGCCGGCCGCCGGGCGCTCGCGGCGGATGGGACGCGAGAAGGTCCTCCTCCCCTTCCGGGGCTCGACGTCGCTCGAGGTCATCCTCCGGACGCTGGCTGTCGCCGGCGTCCGCGACGTCGCCGTCGTCCTGCGCGCGGATCTTCCCGAAGCGGCGGACCGGGCGCGCCGCTGCGGAGCGCGTGTTGTCGTCAACCCGGATCCAGACGCAGAGATGATCGAGTCGATCCGCCTCGGGCTCGCCGCGCTCGCACCATCAGCCGCCGCCGTCTTCGTCTGGCCCGCCGATCACCCCGCTGTCTCCGGCGCGACGATCGAGGCGCTCTCCGCCGTCGCGGATGCTGCAACCGTCTGGATCCCGACGTGGGAAGGGCGGCGCGGACATCCGGCTCTGCTCGGCTGGTCCCTCGCCGCGGACGTCTTCGCTCTCGGACCGGGAGAGGGTCTGCGCGAGTTGTGGCGGTCGCGCGCGGCGGGCGTTCGCGAGCTGCCGGTCCCCGACCCCGGGGTGGTCACGAACATCGACACGCCCGCGCAGTACGCCGCGGCGGTGCGCGACTTTCCGGGGCCGGACACTCCGTAGCGAGCCGCCGACCCGGGCATATGATCGGTGCTTCCCTTCCCCCACGAGGAGGTGCCGATGGCCGACGACAGTCGATCCGGATTCACGCGCCGTGACCTCGTCCGAGGCGCTCTGGTCGGCGCCGTTGCCGCCACCGCGGGCGCAAAGACACCGGTCGAAACCGATCGCGCGATGGGCCCCGGCGCGATCCCGATGACGCTTCACATCAACGGAGAAACGCACCGGCTCACCGCCGAGCCGCGAGTCGTCCTCGCGGATGCGCTGCGGGACCGCCTCGGGCTGACCGGAACGAAGGTCGTCTGCGGCCGCGGGGCCTGCGGCGCCTGCACGGTGCTCGTCGACGGAGATCCCGCATGCTCGTGCCTTCTGCTGGCCGCCGAGGTGCAGGGAAAGAAGATCACCACGATCGAGGCCCTCGCGAGCGACGGCCGGATGCATCCGATCCAGGCGGCCTTCGTCGCGGCCGACGCCTTGCAGTGCGGGTTCTGCACGTCGGGGATGGTGATGTCGTGCAAGGCCCTTCTGGACCATAACGCGAAGCCCACGCGCGACGAGATCCGGCATGCGGTCTCCGGGAATCTCTGCCGCTGCGGAACCTATCCGCACGTCTTCGAGGCCGTGGAGCGTGCCGCCGGGATCCGCACCGCCGAGGCGAACACGGAACCCTCCGACTTTTCTGCCGCCATCCTCCCTCCGATGTCCCGCCAGGTCTCGAGCGACCAGCGTGTCGATGCCGGGGTCGCCGAAGCGCTCGACCTCGAGGAGGCCTGACATGAGCAAGGACAAGCTGAGGCTCGGATTCAACGGCCGCTTCGAGGAGAAGGAGGTCGAGATCGCATCGGGCGATCCCGCTCCCTGGGACCCCTCGCAGAAGTTCTCGATCCTAGGAGCCCGGACCCCGCGCCTGGACGCCCGCGCGAAGGCGACGGGGACGGCCCGCTATTCGATCGACGTGCGTCTGCCCGGGATGCTCTACGCCCGGATCCTCCGCAGCCCGCACGCGGCCGCGGTCGTCCGCTCGCTCGACCTGACCGCCGCGCGGAAGATGCCGGGCGTCCAGGCCGTCCTCCCGATCGCCAAATCCGGCGACGCGCTCCGGTTCGCCGGCCAGGAGGTCGCCGCCGTCGCCGCCGACACGCCCGAACGCGCGCTCGACGCCCTGGGAGCGATCCGCGTGGAGTACGAGATGCGGCCGTTCGTCGTCGAGATCGAGAAGGCGAAGGCGGAGGGCGCCCCCCTCGTCTTCGAAGGAAAAGTGGAAACGAAGACCTCGGCCGGCGACGCGCCCGGCGCGAAGAAGGCGCTGCCCCGGAAGGGCAACGTCCAGGGGCCCCGCGCCTCGGACAAGGGGAACGTCGAGCACGGGTTCGCGAAAGCGGACGCCGTCGTCGAAGGCACCTATTCGACCGCGGTCCAGACGCACTCCGCTCTCGAGACGCACGGAGTCGTCGCCCGATGGGAGGGAGATGAGCTGACGGTGTGGGCATCCACTCAGGGCATCTTCTCCGTCCGCGACGAGCTGTCATCGGCCCTGAACGTCCCGCTTGCGAAGGTCACGGTGCTGACGGAGTTCATGGGCGGCGGCTTCGGCGCGAAGTTCGGTGCGGGAGTCGAGGGAGTCACCGCGGCGAAGCTCGCGAAGGAGGCCGGAGCTCCCGTGAAGCTGTTCCTCGACCGCAAGGAAGAGCATCTTGCCGTCGGCAACCGTCCTTCGTCCATCCAGTGGGTGAAGGCCGGCGCGACGAAAGATGGCAAGTTGACCGCGCTGCAGCTCATCGTGCACGGGAGCGGCGGCACCAACGGCGGCACCGGGACGTCCGGCCCGCTGAAGAACGTCTATGCGTGCGACAACGTGAAGACCGAGGAGTTCGACGTCTTCATGAACTCCGGCCCGTCCGCGGCGTTCCGGGCGCCCGGGCATCCGCAGGGAGCATTCGCTCTCGAAGCCACCATGGACGAGCTGGCCGGCCGGATCGGGATGGACCCGCTCGAATTCCGCATGAAAAACGATCCTTCCGAGGTGCGGCGCGAGGAGTTCCGCATCGGCGCGGAGAAGATCGGGTGGGCCTCGCGGGACGCGCGGCGACATGTTCCGCAGAGTCCCGAGATCCGCCGCGGCGTCGGGATGGGCGCGGCCATCTGGTACAACACCGGCGGGACGGGGCCGAAGGCGACCGTCACGATCCACCGCGACGGCTCGGCGGAAGTCGTTCACGGGGTGCAGGACCTCGGCACGGGTGCGCGGACGATGGTCGGGATCATCGCCGCTGAAGAGCTCGGCCTCCCTCTCGAGAAGATCGCGGTGCGGATCGGCGACACCCGGATGCCCTACGGGCCCGGGTCCGGCGGCTCGACGACGACCCCTTCGACGGCGCCCACTATCCGCGCGGCGGCGTGGCAGGCGAAGAACAAGGTCGCCGCGGCGGCGGCTTCGACCCTCGGCGTCGCCGGAGACGCGGTCGAATCGAGCTCCGGCGGATTCGCGGTGAAGGGCCGTCCCGACCGGCGCCTCTCCTGGAAAGAGGCGTGCGCGCGGCTGCCGGAAGAGGGCGTCTCGGCGACCGCCTCGCGAGCGGAAAACCATCCCGACGCCTGGAAGCGGTTCACCGCGGGCGCTCAGTTCGCGGAGGTCGAGGTGGACGTCGAGACCGGCCTCGTGCGTGTGAAGAAGGTTGTCGCCGTGCACGACTGCGGGCTTGTCGTGAACGCGCTCACCGCCGAAAGCCAGGTGCACGGCGGCGTCATCCAGGGGATCTCCTACGCCCTCTACGAGAACCGGATCCTCGACCGCGCGACCGGACGGATGGTCAATCCGAACGTCGAGCAGTACAAGATCGCCGGATCGATGGACGTGCCGGAGATCGACGTCACCTTCCTCCCCGTGTGGGACGGGGTCAATAACACCCATTCGGTCGGAATCGGCGAGCCCGCGACGGTCGCCACGGCCGCCGCCGTCGCCAACGCGGTCTCGCACGCGATCGGCGCCAGGATCCGCAGCCTGCCGATCACCCCGGAGTCCGTGCTCGCGGCGCTAGATGCGAAGCCACGGACCGCAGCCAACGCCGCGGGATCGCGGGAAGGAGGCCGGGCATGAAGACCTTCACTCTGCTCCCCGTTCGTTCGCTGGCCGAGGGCTCGCGCGAATCCGCGAAGCCCGGAAGCATTCTCAAGGCCGGAGGGGTCGATCTCCTCGACCGGATGAAGGAAGGTCTCGAGACCCCCGACCGGGTCATCTCGATCGCGCACGTCTCGGGGCATGACGGCATCGAGATCGGGCCCCCGGCCCGGATCGGCGCGCTGGCGACGCTTGCGCGGCTCGACGCGCACTCGGAGCTCCGGCGCGTGTACCCCGCCCTCGCGGACGCCGCAGGGGGCGCCGCCACGCCGCAGATCCGGAACATGGCGACCCTGGGCGGCAACCTAGCGCAGCGCCCGCGCTGTTGGTACTTCCGGCAGGCGGAGTTCGACTGCAGCAAGAAGGGTGGCGACCAGTGCTTCGCCTTGAACGGGGAGAACCGGTTCCACGCGATCTTCGACACGGACGTCTGCTGCTGCATCCATCCGTCGGCGACCGCGGTGGCGCTTTTTGCCTACGGGGCGCGCGTGAACACGGTGGGCCCGCGAGGAAAGCGGTCGATCCCGATCGAGGAGTTCTTCGTCGCTCCGCGCGAAGATCCGACGCGCGAAAACCAGCTCGCCCTGGGCGAGATCATCGAGAGCGTGGAACTGCCCGCGCCCGCACCCGGGTCCCGCTCCGTCTACAAAAAGCTCAAAGAGAAGGAGTCGTTCGACTGGCCTCTCGTCGAGGCGTGCGTTTCCGTCACGATGTCCGGAGGCTCGATCCAGGACGCGCGCGTGGTCCTCGGATCGGTCTCGCCCGTCCCCCGGCGCGTCCGCGGGGCCGAGAAGATCCTGGCCGGCTCGAGGCCGTCTCCCGAGTTGATCGCGCGGGCGGCCGAAGCCGCCGTCGCGGGAGCGACCCCGCTCTCGCAGAACGCGCACAAGGTGCGGCTCGCCCGGGTCATGGTCGAGCGCGCGCTGCGCGAGGCCCTCGCCTGAACGACGACCCTCTGGCCGCGATGCGACGCTTCGCGAAACCAATTCGCGACGGCGCTCGCGAGGCGGACCCGTTCCTGTGCCGGCACCTCCGGACGAAGACCTGGTACGTACCCGACTCCTTCGCCGAGCGCGACGTGTCGCGATCTTCTTCGACCGCGCAATACTGGTGCCTGAAGACGATGCGTTCCGATGGCCCGGACGGGGCGCTGGTGCTCCCGGAGGAGTGTACCGACGAACGCGTGTGCTTCGAGCCCGCGGTCGGGGCCGCGCAGGATTCCTGAGATCTCGGAGTCGATTGTTTATAGCTGCGAGCCGAGAGCCGAGAGCTACTTCTTCTTCAGCTCCATCAGGACCTGCCGGGCGACGGCCTTCAACGTGTCGAACACACCCACGCCGGTCGGGGCGGTCGCTTCGAACGTCGGTTCGCCCTTGATGTTCAGCTGCCGGTACATCTCGTCGCTCGGCACGGCCGTCGGAAGGTCGCGCTTGTTGAACTGGAGCACGTAGGGCATCCCGGCGATCTCGTAGCCCTGATCCTTCAGGTTCTTGTCGAGGTTGCGGATCGACTCGGCGTTCGCCTCCATCCGCGCTTCCTGAGAATCGGCGACGAACACGACCCCGTCCACGCCTTTTAAGATGAGCTTGCGCGAGGCGTCGTAGAAGACCTGACCGGGAACCGTGTAGAGGTGGAACCGCGTCTTGAATCCCTTCACGGTGCCGAGGTCGAGCGGAAGGAAGTCGAAGAAGAGGGTGCGGTCGGTTTCGGTGGCGAGGGAGATCAGCTTGCCCTTCGCCGCGGGATTGGTCCGGTCATAGATGTACTGGAGATTCGTCGTCTTGCCGCAGAGCCCCGGACCGTAATAGACGATCTTGCAGTTGATTTCCCGGGCGGCGTAGTTGATGAAGGTCATGGGCGAGAGGGAGGACCCGGATGGGACCCCGAATTACTCCGAAAAGAGCCGGTCGATGTCGTCGTCGGTGATCTCAGAGAACGGCGAATCGAACTCGACGCTCAGGCTCGACTTCTCGCGCGCGGCTTTTTCCGTGATCTCCTCGAAGATCCGGTCGAGCTCGCCGGTGGCTCGGCGGACCCGAAGCCGGACGAGACCGAGCGACGAGCGTTCGTCGAAGATCACCACCAGGATCACGCGCAGCGCGACGATGGAAATGTGGATGTTGTCCTTCTCCCCTTCGTGGAAGAGGATCGAGAACTCTTTTTCACCGATGAGGCGCGCCAGGCCGTCGGTCGCCGCGACGTTGCCCGCGGTCAGGGACGCCAGCGAGGTGGTGTCGAGGCTCGTGAGGTCGCCGACCGCCGCGATCTGCTGGCCGTTCTTGTCGACTAAGAACACGACGTTGGCGTTGGCATCCTGCCTCAGCCGGCTGAGCGCGTCCTTGATCTTCTGAAATTCCTCGTCATACAGGACGAGGTCCGGCGTGCTCATTTGTCCGTTTGTCTTTCGTGTGAAAGGTCAATTCTACAACACCGGGCGGCGTTCGCCGCCGCTGACCGCTGTCAGCTCTCCGCTGTCAGCTCTTTAGCCGGATGCTTCGAGGCTTTGAGAGAGCGCACACCCGCCGCGGACGGCGGGCTGAGAGCTGACATCTGAGAGCAGAGAGCTGAGGGCTTCTAGTCCAGCTCCCGCCTGTTCTCGAGGGAGCGGGCCATCGTCACCTCGTCGGCGTACTCGATGTCTCCGCCCACCGGCAGGCCGAACGCGATGCGCGTCACGCGCACGCCCGTGCTCTTCAACCGCCGCGCGAGGTAGAGCGCGGTCGCTTCCCCCTCCACGTTCGGGTTCGTCGCGAGGATCACTTCCGTGACTTCCGGTCCGACGCGGCGCAGCAGACCGGCCGTGTCGATCTCGTCCGGCCCGATTCCCTTGAGCGGCGAAAGCGCCCCCCAGAGGACGTGGTAGCGGCCGCGGAACTCGCGCGTCTTTTCGATTGCCGCAACGTTGCCGGGCTCCTCCACCACGCACAGAACCGTCGCGTCGCGCTCCGGATCGCAGCAGACGGGACACGGATCCGTCTCGGTCAGCGTGTTGCAGTTGGAACAGCGCCGAACCGCCTCCCTCGTCTCGGAGATCGCGCGCGCGAGACGCTCGGCCTCTTCCGGTGAGGATCTCAAGAGGTAATACGCCAGCCTCGACGCGCTCTTGCTCCCGATGCCCGGAAGCCGCTGCAGCTCCAGAGCGAGCCGCTCGAACGCGCGAGGGGTGGAGCTCATGGGAACGGGGAGCCGAGCGACCAACGTGAGCGAGACGGCCGCGGTACTCCGCGGTCAACTGGTTCGGGGATCGGGAATCGACGGGATTTCCCTTCCACCCCCGGGCTCTTCGATTTCCGATTACCGGTTCCCGATTCCCGACCCCGTCTCCTCACCGTCCCCCCATCATCCCGCCGAGCATCGAAGAGGTCTTCTTCTGCACGGCTTCGTCCACCTGGCGGGACCCGTCGCGGAACGCGGCGAGAACGAGGTCCTGGAGCGTCTCCACGTCCTTCGGATCCACGCACGCGGGGTCGATCGTCACCGCGAGGAGCTCCTTCGTTCCGGAGAGGAGGACTTTGACCATTCCGCCTCCGGAGGAGGCCTCGACCTTCAGGGCATCCAGCTCCGACTGCATCTTCGACTGCATGGCCTGCGCCTGCTGCATCATTTTCTGGATGTTCATCCGCGATCCTCCTCTTCCTTCACTTCCGTCAGCTCCGCGCGAAAGAGCTCCATCGCGGACCGGACCACGGGATCCGTCTCCGCGCGGCTGCTCGCCCGCTCCCGCGAAAGCGCCTCTCGCGGCACCTCGCGCGCCACCTGTCCGAGGTCTCCATCCGCCGGCGGACCGGTCTTCAACACGACGCGAAGAGGACGGCCGAACGCCTCCCGCGCGATCTCCCCGAGGAGCTTGCGCGTTGCCGGCTCTTCGAGCGCCTCCTTGGCGGCGGCCTTGTCGATCCCGAATCGGAGCACGAGGTCCTCGCCCTCGACGGAGATCGACTGGGCGAGGCTCGCCTGAGCCGCGGAAATGCGCCGCCGGGATTCCAGGACCTGGTGAAAGCGGGCGAGCGACGAGGCGTCATCCGCGGGGCGCGGCTCGTTAACGGCGGGATCAGGCTCCGCCTCGACCGGAACGATCGAGAGGATGCGCGCGCCGCCGGCGCCGGTCGCGCGCGGGGGCGGCGCCGGAGAAACGGTGTTCTGCGGCGTGTAGAGGTTCGCTCCCGAAGGGGCAACGCCGGGAGCCCTCGAGGCCGCCGGGTTCGACCGCGCCGCGGACCCGCCGCCCGCCAGCAGGTCCTCAATCGTCTTCAGGCGCGGCAGCTCGGCGAGGCGAAGGACCAGCATTTGGAGGATCAGCCCCGCGTCGTCCGCGCGGCGGGTCAGGGCGTCGGCGTCGATCGCAAGCGCCATTCCGCGGAGCAGGTTCTCGTAGGGGAGCGCGCGCGCGAGCGCCTCGATGCGCGACCGGTCCGCGGGGGGCACGTCGCCGGGCGCGCCCGCGGCGGCGAGAAGCAGGGTCTTCCACAGACTCAGGAGCTCCTTGAAGACGTGGCGCGGATCTTCTCCCCCGTCCAGCAGGCGGCCGAGCGTCGCCATTGCCGCGGCGCGGTCGCCGGTGGCGATCGAGGAGTACACGCTCTCGAGCATCTCGCGGTCCACGAGCGCCAGAATCGACCGGACGTCCTCGTCGCGGATGGTGCTCTCACCTCCCGCCAGCGAAGCGGCCTGATCGAGGAGGGAGAGAGCGTCGCGCAGGCTGCCCTCCGCCGCCGACGCTAAGAGCGCCAGAGCGCCCGGGGCGATCAGAATCTCTTCTGCGGCCGCGACCTTCGTGAGCTGTTCCTGAATCTGTGTGATCGTGAGCGCCTTGAACCCGAAGCGCTGGCACCGCGAGACGATGGTCGGAGGAATCTTGTGGAGCTCCGTCGAAGCCAGGATGAAGCGGGCGTGCGTCGGCGGCTCTTCGAGCGTCTTCAAGAGCGCGTTGAACGCCTCGGTCGTCAGCATGTGGACTTCGTCGATGATCGCGATGCGGTAGCGGTCGCGCTGGGGCGCGTACCGGACCGTTTCGATCAGCTCCCGGGCGTTCTCGATCTTGCGGTTGGACGCCCCGTCGATCTCGTGGACGTCGAGCGATTCGCCTCGCGCGAGGATCTCCCGGCAGGAAGCGCATTTCCCGCACGGATTGACGGTCGGGCCTTCGTCGCAATTGAGCGCGCGGGCGAGCAGACGCGCGGTCGAAGTCTTCCCGACTCCACGCGGGCCGGTCAGCAGGTACGCCGGGGCGACGCGCCCCTCGGCGATCGCGTTGGAAAGCGTGCGCGCGACCGCCTCCTGGCCGATCAGGTCGGCGAAGACCTTCGGGCGCCATTTTCGCGGAAGGGACAGATGTTCGGTCATATGTAAAAGAATCCGGCGGCCGAAGATGGATTCAGGTTGACCTGCGGCGCACGGGGGCGCCTCCTGATCGCTGCTTCCTTCCGGACCTGACGAGGTTCGGAGACTTCCGTCGCACAGGGCCCGAACCCATCTTCGGCCGCCGGGGAAATCATTCTAATGCACCGGGCGAAGCCGCGGCCCCGGCCCCGGCCTCGGCCCCTTCGCGCCCAACTTCCAGGCCCACTGATCGCTCCTCGCCCGCGACCCGGTCGGACGCCCGCGCAGCCTTCATGCCGCGTGCCTCCTCCCGCAACAGGAGACCGATGAGCCCCAGGACGACCGCAAACCCGGCGAAGAGATCGGTGTCGTGCAGCGCGCCCGGCGGCAGCTCAGGCCAGAGTCCGCGCTCCGCCAGGAGGCTGAAGCCGAGGGAGAAGAGGCCGAGACCGGCGAGCAGGGCGGCGATCCACCCCGTAGACCGCCGGAAGGTCATTCCCGACCGGAGCGGGACCGCACGAACGCGACGACCGCCCGGGCGAGCGCCGCCGGCACTTCGCAGGGTTTGAGCATTTGGAGCGTCTTGCCCGTCGCGCGGTAGGTCGTCAGGAAATTTCCGCACGGTGGGCAGGCATCGAGGTGCCTCTCCAGGTGGCGGCGGTCGTCCGCAGACATTGCGCCGCTCTCGTAGTCGAGAAGGCATTCGAGGATGAGCTTCTGGCAGGTGATCTCGTCGTGCGCGGATTCGGCGGAGTCGCGCGCAGTGCCGCCGCACGGGTTGGAGGCGGGCGCGGCCCCGTTCTCCGGGGACTCGCCGGGACCCTTCATCTTCACGGGTTTTCTCTCGCGGGTCGGTTCGTCCGCTCGGATGTTAGGGAAGGGGCGGCGGCCCCCGCCGCCACCCGAGCGGGCGGGGTCGAGATCTCGGTCAATCGCTGGCGCACGTAGAGCCGCGCCCGGTGCAGGCGCGATTTGAACGCGGGGATGGAAATCTCGAGAACCTCGGCGATCTCGGCCGGCGCCATCTGCTCGACGTCGTTCATCCAGATCACGTCGCGATACGTGGCCGGGAGCTCGGAAATGAATCCCTCGGCCCGCCCGGCAAGCTCGCGGAGCGCCGCGTCGTCGTCGACCGGAATGCTGCCGTCGGGGAACTCCGCCGCGAGATGGCCGTCCGACCGGAAGCGGGGGAGATAGTCCTCGATCGCGACGGTCGGGAGCGAAGGCCGCCGGCGCGCACGGCTGTAGGCATTGTTGAGCGCGACGCGGTAGAACCAGGAGAAGAACTTCTTCGTGTCGTCGAACGTGCCGATCTTCCGGTAGAGCGTGAGGAAGGCATCCTGAGTGGCCTCTTCGGCATCCTCGGCATTGCGGAGGACTCCGTAGGACAAAGAGTAGATCCGCGCGTGGTACCGCTCGACCATCTGTTCGAAAGCATCCGGGTCGTCGGCCTTGATCCGGCGGACGAGGTCGAGATCGGTCTGTTCCTGCCCTTCACTCATTCACTTACGCCCTTTGAAGTCATGAAGGTTCAGATTCTACGCCGCAGAAGGGCCGAATCGGGAATCGGTCGCCCTCTCCCCCACGGCCTCGGCGGAAGGGTAGCGCTCGATCACAAGTGGAGAATTCGCGGGAGCCGGTGCGCACCGAGGGACGAGGCGCATCCGGCCGAGCGACTCGCCGGCGCGTGAGCGCGTCCGGCAGTGCGCGCAGGCGACGAATGGCGGAGAGGAGGGGATTCGAACCCCTGGTACCTTGCGGCACACACGCTTTCCAAGCGTGCTCCTTAAGCCACTCGGACACCTCTCCGGGTCGCCGAGGATACTTCAGCGCACCAGGCGAGTCGAGGCGGCGGGGTTCGGGCCGACCACCGAAGGCAAACCCCCGGCAGTAGGCAACGCCGGGTCCGCCCGGCGTTCATCCCCTCCTCTCCGCCACTAGGACCGGGTGCCGGCCGCGATCTCCTTCAGGTTGTCCCAGGAATAGATCCCGTCGTTGTGCCGGTCCGCCCAGTCCAGCTGCAGCGCATACCCTCCGACCCGCCGGTGGCCCGACACCTGGAACGACAGCGGGGTGTACGGCCGGTCGGGCCCTTTGTAAAGGTTCCCCATGATGTCGCGCTCCCCCTTGCAGAGCGCGCAGGGGCAGGCGCGACGCAGCGTCTCGAGCGCGATGTAATCCTCCCGCCCGTCCGGCCAGACGAGCGCGAGCTCGTTGCCGACGACCATCACGTCCCGCGCCGCCTCATTGGCCATGCGATCTCCTCGGTCCATCTTATCGGGGGCGCAGATGCTGACGGCGGGCGGAGAGCGAGCGACGGGGGCTCCCCCCTCACCCTGTCCTCTCCCGCGGTGACGGTTTCGCTGTCCGCCCTTAAGGCGATTACGCTCGCCCCGAGAGGAGTCTCCCGACCGGAGGGAGGGAGGAGCCTCTTGGGGCGGGAGCCGCAGCGAACGGAGGGACGAGCCGAGCGGTCGAGCCGACAGGCGAGCCGCTCGGCGGTGCCGTTCGCGTCGCGAACGGCACGTCCCGTAGTGAGCGGAGGCGACGTTAGCGGAGGCGACGTTACTCGTACCGTAGCGCTTCGATCGGATCCAGGCGCGACGCCTTCACGGCGGGATAGAGGCCGAAGAAGATCCCGATCGACACCGACACGATGAGCCCGACCACGATCGCCCAGAGTGGCGTTTCCGCGGGGAGCGCTTCGAACACGCGCTTGACGATCGCCGGAACCGCCATCCCGACGGCGACTCCGATCGCGCCGCCCAGCACGGAGAGTGTCGTCGCTTCCGTCAGGAACTGCAGGACGATGTCCCGCCGGAAGGCACCGACGGCCTTCCGGACGCCGATCTCGCGCGTGCGCTCGGTGACGGACACCAGCATGATGTTCATGACGCCGACGCCGCCGATCAGCAGCGAGATGAATGCGATGAAGACCATCGCCAGAGTGATGCCGCTCGTGATCCCCTGAAAGCTCTCGATCATCTTGTCGGGGGTCACGATCCCGAAATCATCGGGCTTGTTGAACGGGACGTGGCGGCGGGTCCTCAGGATCGCGGTCGCTTTCTGGATCAGCGCGGGCACCTGGTCGGGCCGATGCGGGATCGTGGCGATGCGCAGGGCGTCGCCGTTGCTTCCGCCTGTCTTGATCCACGGAAACCGGCGGTCGAACGTGGTGATGGGAATCAAGAGGATGTTGTCGTTCGACTCGCCGAACATCTTGCCCTTTTTCTCCAGGATTCCGATCACGACGTAGTTGTCGTGCCCGAGCTGGATGCGCTTGTTCACGGCGTCCTCGCGGGGGACGAGGCGCTCGCGAATTTCCTCTCCGATCACGACGACGTCGCTCGCATGGTCGATGTCCGTGTCCGTGAAGAAACGGCCCTGCGCGACGAACCGGTTCGTGGCGATCGAGTAGTCGGGAACGACGCCGAAGATGCGCGGCGATCGGAGCTCCGCGTCGCGATGCTTCGCATGAAACTCCGTGTTGTCCCAGAGGTACCGCTGGGGCGACACGGCTCGCATCTCGGGGACCCCCGCGCGCAATGCGGCCGCGTCTTCGAGAGTCAGGTCGCGCCGCCGCAGCTCTCCATCCGGCCTCGGGCCGCCGGGTCCGAATCTCGGCTCGTACTTCTGAAACATGACGAGCGTGGCGCCGAAGCTCTGGAAGTTGCGGACCATGTTGTTGTTGAACCCGGTGACGATCGAGACCATCGCGATGACGGTCGCTACCCCGACGACGATGCCGAGGATCGTCAGCCCCGCCCGCAGCTTGTGTGCGCGGACCGCGAGCAGCGCAAACCGGACGTTTTCGCCGAAGCCGCGCCGCAGGGATGCGAGCGGGCTCACCACCTACTCGTACCGCAGAGCTTCGATCGGGTCGAGACGCGACGCTTTCACCGCGGGATACAGGCCGAAGAAAATCCCGACGGAAAGCGAAACGAGAAGGCCGACCACGACGGCCCATACCGGCGTTTCTGCGGGGAGGGCTGCGAAGACACGCTTGACGAGAGCCGGAATCGCGATGCCGAAAACGACGCCGATCGCCCCGCCGATGAGCGAGAGCGTCGTCGCCTCGGTCAGGAACTGCAGGACGATGTCCCGCCGGAACGCACCGACCGCCTTCCGGACGCCGATCTCGCGCGTGCGCTCGGTGACGGACACCAGCATGATGTTCATGACGCCGACGCCGCCGATCAGCAGCGAAATGAAGGCGATGAAGATCATCGCGAACGTGATCCCGCGCGTGATCCCCTGGAAGCTCTCGATCATCTTGTCGGGGGTGAAAATCGCGAAGTCGTCCGGCTTGTTGAACGGCACGTGCCGCCGGGTCCGGAGCACCGCCCTGCCCTTTTCAGTGATGAGCGCCACCTGGTCGGGCTTGAACGGCACCGTCGCAATATGGATCGTGTCGCCGCCGCTCGTCTTGATGAAGGGGAACTGGTGGTCGAACGCCGTCAGAGGGATCAACACGAAGTTGTCGTTGGAGCGGCCCATCATCTTGCCCTTGATGTCGAAAACACCGACCACCACGTACGGAACGCCGTTGAGCGTCACTGATTTGTTCAGCGGGTCCTCGCGCGCGAAGAGAGCCTGCCGCACGTCCTCGCCGATGATCATGACGCTCGAGCCGTGCTCCAGGTCCGACTCCGTCACGAACCGGCCGTAGCCGACGAAATGATTGTTGGCCATCGAGTAGTCCGGCGTCGCGCCGAGCACCACCGGCGTCGTGGTCTCCGATTCCCGGTACCGGACGTGCACGTCCGTGTTCCACAGGTACCGCTCGGGAGAGACCGCCCTCATTTCAGGGACGGATGCCTTCAACGCGAGCGCATCCTCGTAGGTGAGGTCTTTGCGCCGCTTCTCGTCCTCGCCGCGATGGCCGGGACCAAAGCGCGCCTCGTACTTCTGGAACTGGACGAGCGTCGCCCCGAAGCTCTGGAAGTTTCGGACCATGTTGTTGTTGAAGCCGGTCACGATGGAGACCATCGCGATCACCGTCGCAACGCCGACGACGATGCCGAGGACCGTCAGCCCGGCGCGGAGCTTGTGGGTCCGGACCGCCAGGAGCGCGAAGCGAACGTTCTCCCCGAAGCCCCGGCGGAAATGGTCGAAGATGTGCGACATAGGAGCTCGGCTCTCAGCGATCGATCCGGATCACTCGTACCGCAGCGCCTCGACCGGGGGCAGCTTGCTCGCCTGGGCGGACGGGATCCATCCCGCCAGCAGCCCCGTGACCGTCGCCACCGCGATGCCAATCAGGATGAACGAGGGCTTCACCTGCGCCGGGAAGACCTGGCTCACCGCGAGCGCGATGAGCGATCCGAGCGCCACCCCGATGGCTCCTCCCACCGCGGAGAGGAGGGCCGCCTCGAGCAGGAACTGCCAGCGAATGTCACGGCGGCGCGCGCCGAGAGCGCGGCGGACACCGATCTCCTTCGTGCGCTCGACGACGGAGACGAACATGATGTTGGCGATCACGATCGCGCCGACGACGAGCGAGATGCCTGAGATCAGGATCATGAGCAGGAATGCGCCGGCGGAAATGTTCTTCCAGAGAGCTTGCAGGATGTCGGCGGTGAC
>JBBROA010000011.1:0-54573 GCA_038229875.1 Thermoanaerobaculia bacterium
AAACGTGATCGAGCTCGCGGTGCCGGGGCTCGGCGAGCGCCCTGAGGACGTGCGTCCGCTGGCCGAGAGCGTGATGGAAGGGCTCGCCGCCGCTCCGTCCGGCCGCCGCTGGTCGCTGTCTCCGGAAGCGGAACGCGCGATGTTCGAGCACGCCTGGCCGGGCAATGTCCGCGAGCTGATGAACCGCATCCAGCGCGCGGTCCTCGTCGCGCCGCACGAGACCCTGACGCCCGCCGACCTCGGCTTCGAGGGAGCCGCGGGGGCGCCTGGACTGCTGCCGGCGGGGGAGAAAGCGGCTTTCGAGGAGCTGCTGCGCCGTCACGGGGGCAGCGTGTCGCGCGCCGCGCAGGAGCTCGGTTTGAGCCGGCAGGCGCTCTACCGCCGCATGGAACGGCTCGGCATCGTCCTCGAACGGAGACCCCGATAGGCGCGACACCCGAGCACGCGCGCCGCGCCCCGGGCCGGTCCCGGTACTCGCTCGCGGGCAAGCTCGCCGCGGTCGTCGGCATCGACATCGCGTGTGTCGCCGGCGTCGCAGCCGCGGTGGCCTGGCTCGACGCCGGCCCGGTCGCCGTGTTTCTCGGCTCGCTCGCGGTGGGGCTCCCCCTCGCGGCGTGGTCCCTCTCGCGGGTGTGGGGTCCGATCCGGCGGACGCTGCAGGCGGTGACGGACGGCGTCGGCAGCTTCCAGGAAAATGATTTCAGCCTGCGCCTGGCCGCCGGAGGCGAGGACGAGCTCGGCGAGCTCGTGACCCTCTACAACCGCATGGGCGACGCGCTGCGGCTCGAGCGGAACGAGATCTACCAGCGGGAACTGCTCCTCGACACGCTCCTTCAGGGCGCCCCGATGGCAATCGTTCTCGTCAATGAGCTCGACCGAATCGTGTACGCGAACGCCGCCGCCCGGCAGCTGTTCGGCGCGTCGCGGCGGCTCGCCGGCCGCGAGTTGGGCGAGGTGATCTCATCCGCGCCCGCGGCGGGCCGGGAGGCTCTGGCCGCGGGAGAAGACGCGGTCTTCACTTGGCCGCGACAGGGCGACGACGGCGAGGAAGAGACCTATCGAATTCTCCAGCGCCGGTTTGCGCTGAACACGCAGGAGAACCGCCTGATCGTCGTCGAACGAATCACGCCGGAGCTGCGGCGCCAGGAAGTGGAAGTCTGGAAGAAAGTGATTCGCGTTCTGTCGCACGAGCTCAACAACTCTCTCGCGCCGGTCAGCTCGCTGCTCCACTCCGCGCGTCACGTGGCGAGCCGGTCGGAGGCGGCGCCGCGCCTCGACGAGATCCTGGGAACCATCGACGAGCGCGTGCGGCATCTTTCGGATTTTCTGGAGGGTTACGCGCGGTTTGCGCGGCTTCCGCTTCCCGTCAGGAAGCCGGTGAACTGGCCGGAGCTTCTGGATTCCGTCGGCCGCCTGTTCCCGTTTCGCCGGGTCGGAGAGGTACCGGAGGAGCCCGCCCTCGTGGACGCGGGCCAGATGCAGCAGGTGCTGATCAACCTGCTGAAGAACGCGGCGGAGGCCGGTGGTGCGGCGGAGGAAATCGGGGTGTCGATCGCCCGCCGCGACGGTTCCTGGATCCTGCAGGTCTTCGACCGCGGGACCGGGATGGACGACGAGACGATGAAGAAGGCGCTGCTGCCGTTCTATTCGTCCAAGCAGACGGGCAGCGGGCTGGGACTCCCGCTCTGCACCGAGATCGTGCACTCGCACGGGGGGACGCTCCGACTCGAGCGGCGGGCCGGCGGTGGAATGACGGTGACGTGCGTGTTGCCGGGAGCCGCGACGGCCGAGTAGCGCGTCTGCACCGCGATGGGAAAAGACTTCATCCGGAAGTCCTCCAGGAGCGCTCGGTTCCGATCGGAAGGGCATGTCCGGGCATGTGATCGCGTTCGAACGGAGTGCCGCCCTGGCCGGCCTGCCAGACCCGACCCGATCGGGGCGGGCGAACCCGTGCCCCTCGTCCGAGTAGACGACGTAGGTTACGTTGCCGCGGTTCTTTTCGATGGCCTCGACGATCTGCTCGGACTCCTTCACGTTGACGCGCGGGTCGTTCGCGCCCTGACCGATCAGCAGCGGCTTCGTGATTTTGTCCGCGCGGAAGAGCGGCGACGCGGCCCGGATGAGCTCGGCGTCCTTCGGGTCATCCACGTTGCCCATGCGCACGTCGAACATGGCTCGCATGGGTTTCCAGTACGGCGGGATCGCGCCGATGAGCGTCTTGATGTTGGACGGGCCGACGATGTCCACGTTGCATGCGAACGTTTCGGGCGTCAGCGTCGCGGCTGCGAGCGCCGCATAACCGCCGTACGAGCCGCCGAACACGGCGATTCTCTTCGGGTCGGCGAATCCCTTGTCGACCGCCCACTTCGCGGCGTCCAGGAGATCGTCATGCATCTTCAAGCCCCACTGGCGGTTCCCGGCGTTCAGAAACTTCTTGCCGTATCCCGTCGACGCGCGGAAGTTCACCTGGAGCACGGCGTAGCCCCGGTTGGCGAGCCACTGCGCCGTGGAGTTGTAGCCCCACGTGTCGCGGCCCCAGGGACCGCCGTGGACGAACAGGACCATCGGCAGATTCTTCGGAGCGACTCCGACCGGCAGGGTCAGGTAGGAGTTCAGGGTGAGCCCGTCGCGCGATCTGATGACGACCGGCTTCATCTGGGCGAGCGGCAGACCCTCCAGCTTCGGCTGGGCCGTGAAGATCAAAGCCCCCTTTTTTGCCGTCCGATCCCACTTGTACCAGGAGACGGGCCCGCGATCCGACGAGAACGCGACGAGCCAGGCGTCGTCGGCGGCGGTGCGGTTCACGACCGTGAAATCGCCCGGATTCAACTTCGCGATCGAATCGAAGTCGCCCCGGACGGACGGATCGAGCACTTTCCAGGAGGACCGTCCGGGCTCGAAGGAAACCGCCTGGACGACGTGCGACTTCGGGTGAATGAGCACGTTGCCGGCGTCCACCTCCGGCGAGCCCGCGAGAACGGTCTCGGCCCCGGTGGCGAGGTCGCGCGAAACCAGCCGGGCGGTGTCGCTACCCGCGGATGTCTTGAGATACGCGGATTTTCCATCCTGGGAGAAATCCTCGAAGCCGAGGATCTCGTCGGGCCCGACTTTCAGAAGCGACTTCCAGGGCGACTTCGCGTCGTCGCGGATCCGAATCTCCGTCCCGCCGTCGGGCGTCTGGACCTGAGCCGCGCGGACCTGGAATTTCGCGTCGGTGCCCCAGTCGCCGACGTCGCCCGGGTTCTCGGTGTCGAGCACCAGGGCGCCGGTTCCGAGATTCAGCCGGTGGACGTCCATCGCCTGGCGGTTTCGAAGGTTCATCGTGAGCAGGAGCTCGTCCGGGAAATCCGGGTTGATGTCGGCGACGCTCGCGCGGACACCCTGAAACGGCGTGTAGTCGCGAACGTTGCCCGAGGCGAGGTCGACGCCGAAGACGTGGAAGTTCTCGTCTCCGTCGTTGTCCTGAAGGTAGAGAAGCGTCTTGTTGTTCTGCGCCCAGAAGTACTGCCGGACGCCCCGCTTCTTGTCGGCCGTGACCATCTTGTCGTCGTCCTTGCCGACCGTCTTCACCCACACCTGGAGCACGTTCTTCTTGTCGGGAGCGACCCAGGCGAGACGCTGGCCGTCCGGCGACAGCCGGGGCTGGCTCCGTTCCGGATTTCCGAAGAGCACCTGGCGCGGGATGACGGGCGGCAGCTCCGCGAAGAGACCGACGGGAGCGGCGAGAGCCGCCGTGAGCGCAACCCCGCGCAGGGACTTCCACAAAATCGCTTTCAGCATGAGAACGAGCCTCCTGTGCCGTAACAGTACGTCGGATCGCCCGCTCTGTTCCGAGGACACCCGCGGAGCCGGCGGCCGCGAGGAAAAGCCGGTTCCTTTCCGGCGATTACCTGCATCATGCGGGAGTCTCCTCGCTCTCCTGTCGAACCTCGCGCACGCGTCTCGCGCCTTGGGATGTCCGGGGACGCGATCCGAGGACGGTGGCCGCGTGCGCGCGGGTGAACTCGGCCCCGAGCAGGAGGACGGACGTTGCGTAGTACACCCAGAGGAGAATGACGACGAGGGCTCCGGCCGTCCCGTAGGGCGAAGCGACGGCGGTGTGGCCGATGTAGAGCCCGAAGCCCCACTTTCCGATCTGAAAGGCGATGGACGCGGCGACGGCGCCGAGCGCCACGTCCTTCCAGCCGATCTCGCGATCCGGGAGGATGCGGTAGATCATCGCGAACAGGATCGTGAAGATCACGAAGGTCACGGCGATATTCGCCGCCTGCAGAACGGCGGGGGAGATCACCCACCGGCGGGAGATCCAGCCCTGAAGCCCCGCGATGGCCGCCGACAGTGCGAGCGACACGAGCAGGAGGAACCCGAATCCGAGGAGGACGCCGAAGGAGACCAGGCGCTTCTTCAGGAGCGTGCGGATCACGTGTCCCTTCCGCGGGGCGACTTCCCAGACGCGGTTCAAGGAGCTCTGAAGCTGGACGAAGAGCGCCGTCGCGCCGAGAAGCACGGTGACTCCGCCGACGAGCGCCGCCAGGCCCTCCCGGTGTTCGCGGGCGACCCGCCGGAGAATCGACTGGACCAGCTGCGCCTGCTCCGGTCCCATCAGGTCTCCGAACTGCCGGACGACCTGGCCTCGCACCGCGTCCTCTCCGAAAAACGCGCTTGCGACCGCGATCACTACCACGAGCACGGGCGCGAGAGAGAAAAGCGTGTAGAAGGAGAGGGCCGCGCTTTCGGTGAGGCAGCGGTGCTCGCCGGAGCTTTTCCAGGTCCGCACTACGAGGTTTTTCCAGAGAGACAACTTTTTCTTCATGTGTCAGTCATGACCGGGGATCCGCCCGGCGAGCGATGCTTGTCGTCTGTTCGACCCCGTGATGAAAGGCGCGACGGCGCGGGCGCCGGGCTTCAGCTCTCTCCCGACGGGGCTTCGGCGTGGACGAGCTCCTGCTGCCGGCTGGGCGGCCGCCGGATCTCCTGCTTCCGTCCAGGTCGCTGCCGCTTCTCAAAAGGCGGAAGCGTCACGGGACGGCCGGTCTCCGCGGACTTGTAAAGCGCCCGGATGACGCGGACGTCCGCGAGCCCCTCGCGGCCGGAGGGCTCGGGCTCCCGGCCGGTCATGATGCATTCCGAAAACGTCAGGATCTCGGGCGCGATCTGGTCGCGCTTTTCGAATTTCTTCTCCCGGGTGTTTCCGCCGATCGTCAAGCGGTGCGACATCCCTTCCGCGAACTCGAACGCGGGCTCGACGCGCAGGTGGCCCTTCGTGCCGAAGACGTCGTAGTGGTGCGAGGAGGCGGCGCCGAAGCTGCTGGTGAAGGTGGCCAGCCGCTCGCCGGGGAACTTGAGGACCGCCGTGGTCATCTCGTCCGCCTTGCGGAAGCGAGGATCGTCGCTGCTCGCGGAGATCGCGAAGACTTCTATCGGCTCGCTCCGGAAGAGAGACCGCGCGGCATTCAGGCAGTAGATCCCGATGTCGTAGAGCGTTCCCCCTCCCTCTGCGATCGGATTCAGGCGGATGTTGTCGTGATCCTGAACGTCGTTGCAGAAAACCGAGTTGTAGATGCGCGGCTCGCCGAGCTTGCCCGACTGAACGACCTCGACCGCCTCGAGATTCGCCTTTTCGAAGTGCAGCCGGTAGGCGACCATGAGCTGGACCCCGTTGCTCTCGCAGGCCCGGATCATGGCCTCGCAATCCTTTTCGGTAACGGCCATCGGCTTCTCGGTCAGAACGTGAACGCCAGCCCGCGCCGCCCGCACCGTGTACTCGCGGTGCAGATGGTTCGGCAGCGCGATGTAGACCGCGTCGATCGCGCCCGAGCCGAGGGCCTCGTCATAGCGGTCGTATCCGAACTGGTTCGCGGGATCGATCCGATACCTGCGGCCGAGCTTTCGGAGCTTCTCCGGGTCGTCCGAGAAGAGGGCCACGAGCTCCGAGTTGCGCGACGCGTGAGCGAACGCGGGCAGGATCGCGACCTGGGCGAACCAGCCGAGCCCGACGACCCCGTAGCGAACTTTTTTCGACCCGGAACGCGCCGGCTTGCTCCGGTTCTCGCCGCCCCGCCTTTTCTTCGCCATCGGTGCCCCCTCGACGCGTCTTGGAGGCTCAGCGGGCGCAAGGACGATGCCACCGAACGACCGGGCCGTCGGGACTCGACCACATCCGGGGCAGCCCGGGGCAGCGCGGGGAAGCAGACCTCCCTCCGGTCTGTTAAAAGGAATGCATGATCCTGATGGAACCCGTGCAAAGGGAGGCGGCCCCGAGGCCTTCCCTGTCCGAGCGATTCGACGAAGCGATGGTGTGGGCGAGCGAGCTTCACCGGGAGCAGCGCCGCAAGGGGTCCGACACGCCATATGTGGCGCATCTCCTGTCGGCGGCGGCACTGGTCCTGGAAAACGGCGGCGACGAGGACGAGGCCATCGCCGCTCTCCTCCACGACGCGGTCGAGGACTGCGGCGGGCGCCCGACGGCCCACGAGATCCGCCGGCGGTTCGGAGAGCGCGTCGCGGACATCGTCGATGGATGTACCGACTCCGACGAAACCCCCAAACCCGCGTGGCGTCCCCGCAAGGAGCGGTTCATCGAGCGTCTCGCGGGGGCATCGGCCTCCGTGCGCCTCGTCTCCGCCGCAGACAAGCTTCACAACGCGAGGTCCGTTCTCGCCGACCTGCGGCGGGAAGGGGAGCGCGTGTGGGAGCGCTTCTCGGCCCCGCGTCACGAGACCCTCTGGTACTACCGGGCGGTCACGGACCGCCTTCGGGCGGTGACCAACGACCTTCAGGAGGCGAGGGAGCTCCCGCTCGTTGAAGAGCTCGAGCGCGTCGTCGGCGAGCTCGAGGAGCGTGCGAGGGCCACCGCGCCGCGCTGAGCTTCCCCTGGCCTCTCCTATTTCGCGCCCTCTTCGAAGCTTCCGTGCGGGTCGAAGTCGACCGGGATCGAAGCAGTCGCCTTCAGGGTCTCCGCGAGCTCTGGGGGCATGGCTTCGTACTTCTTGAACCAGGCCTCCGCGCGGGCCCGATCCCCGGTCGCCTCGATCTCGAGGAGCTCCTTCGCCAGGGCCGCGATCGCGACGGGCATTTTTGCGAAGTCGATGACGTAGCGCCCCGACGCGGGTTCCCGCGCGATCGCGCCCTTCTCCGTCAGAAAGTTGAACTCCATCATCTCGGCGCGCGCGTGCGCCTCCCCGGTGCCGAACCGCACCGTGCGGAAGATCCCTCCCACGTACGACGCGTAGTACTCCTCCGCCCGCTCCTTCGGCAGAGCGCCGTGGCGAATGAGCCAGTCGAGCCCGAAGAGGCCGCCCGCGTCCGCTTTTGCCTCCTCGAGCCCCGAGAACGCCGGGCCGATCGCTTCGCGGATATCCCGCTTCTTTCCCCCCTGACGCGCGAAGGCCGGACCGATTCCGTGGCTGATCTCGTGCATGAGGGTCCCGACGAAATAGCCCTCGCCGGTCACCTTCGCCGCCTGGTCTTCCCGCAGAAGCACGCGCGAGACGGGGATGATCACCTCTTTGACCCGGGCGTCCATGTAATTCTTGAAGAAGATCCGCTTGCTGCCTTTCTGCTCGTGGACCCGCGGATCGTTCGGAAGGTTGTCGGCCACCGCCTGGTAGCCGTGGCGCAGGTCGCCCGCGCGGAAAGGCGTGTCCATGACCTCCATCGGCGCGAGTCGCCCGCGCTTCGAAGGGCGGTCCTCCGGGGCGAGCGGCAGGGCGTCCTGGATGTCCGGCACGTATTTCTGAAACAGCGCGAGCTTGCGGCTCTCCTCGTCGTTGCGGACCAGCACCGCCGCGCCGTATGAGGTCTTCACGCCCAGAACGTCGTCCAGGTACGTCTCGTAGGGCGCGAAGATGATGTCGAATTTCGGGTCGACGAGATCGACCCAGGCGAGGTCGCTCTCGTAATAGTCGTCGGTTGAGAGCGCGGCCGCCCGCAGCCGCAGGAACCTGGCGAACGCCTGGTCCGACGAGAGTTTGGCCGCCCCGCGCAACAGAGCGGCGGCGCGCTCGAGCCAGGGGCGGTACTGCACGTGGTACGGAATCGTCTTCAGCCGCTCGCCGTCGCGCACGATGATGGTCCTCTCGGCATAGATCGCCGCTTTCTGCTCGGGATGCGCCTGAACGTACGCCTCGATGTCGGCGCGGGTCAGTCCGCGCGGATAGAGGCCGCGCCCGGGCGGGGTCGTTCCGCCTCCGACGAACGGCCGGTTGTCGTTTAAGAGGTCGTAACGTCCGCCGTTGATCCAGAGATAGCGGCGCAGCGCCTTGTCAGACGGCGCCGAAGAGCGGGCCAGAGACTGGTAGAGCGCAAGGCCTTCGGGATCCACCTGGCGCCAGTAGATGTTCTCGAGCTCCCGGCAGGCGGCGACCAGCTTCTCGACCATCTGCCGCTCTCGGGCCGTCAGGGACTCGGCCCGAAACGGCAGATCGACGCTTTTCCAGCGGCCGAGGCGCTCTTCGAGATCCGGAACGACCGGTGCGTTCACCGGAGCCGATTGTGCCTCGGAGACAGCCGGAGACAGCATCGAACCCGCAGCCAGGACGGCAAACAGAATCTTTTTCATGGGGAGAGGATATCGGAGGAAGAATCGGCGGCAGGGGCTCGTTTCTACGGCTGCGGCCAGGGCGGCGAAGATCGCCTCCGGACGCCGTACCCCCGCCGATGGAAGCGTCTTGCCGTGGTATTCTTTGAGTGCTGTCGAATCAACGGACCCCCCCTAAGCCGCGCCTCCGCGGCGGCGGTACCCCGGAGAAAACCATGAGCGAGCAGACCAAGCAGAAGGACTGGATCAACATTCTCTTCCTGTCGCTGACGCCGGTGATCGGCGTCGTCGGCACCGCCCTGTACGCCTGGAAGAACGGCGTCCGGTGGTGGCAGCCCGCGCTGCTCTTCGTGCTCTTCTCGCTCGTCAGCTTCTCCGTCACCGCGGGATACCACCGCTGCTTTTCCCACAAGAGCTACACCGCGCATCCTGCGCTGCAGGCCTTCTACCTGTTCTTCGGCGCCATGGCGCTGCAGAACTCGGTGCTGAAGTGGTCCGCGGACCACCGCGACCATCACCGGTACGTCGACAAGGAATGGGATCCGTACAGCATTCGCCGCGGCGGACTCTCCGCGCACATCTTTTGGCTCTTCTACAAGGAGCCGTCTGAGCGTTCCTATGACAACGTGCCGGACCTTTCCGCGAACCGGATGGTGATCTGGCAATACCGCTGGTCGCACGCCATCGGCATCGTCGCGGGGCTCGGGATTCCTACCGCCATCGGCGCGATGTTCGGCAGCCCGCTGGCGGGTCTTCTCTGGGGCGGCTTCCTCCGCATCGCCCTCATTCACCACACGACGTTCCTCGTGAACTCGGTGGCGCACCTCTACGGGACGCGCCCCTACACCGAAGAGAACTCGGCGCGGGACAACGGCCTCCTCGCGTTCGTCACGAACGGCGAGGGGTACCATAATTTTCACCACAAGTTCCCGGCGGACTTCCGCAACGGCGTGCGGTGGTGGCAGTGGGACCCGACGAAATGGCTGATCGCGTCGCTTCACTTCTTCGGACTGGCCAGCGATTTGAAGGCGACGCCCCGCGCGGTGATCGAGAAGTCGCGTCTCCGTATGAACCTCCTCAAAGCGGAGGAGCGCCTCCGCTTTGCGCCAACGGAGATCGACGAGGCGGTCCGCCTTCGGATGGACAGGGCGCACCACGCGCTCGATCGCGCGTCCGCGTTGTGGCACGAGATTGACGAACGCCGGCGCGAAATGGTCGTGCGCGGACGCCGGAAATCCTCGGAGCTGGCGCAGAGCCTGGATTCCTCGTTCCGCGAGTACAAGGCGTCGATCGGAACCGCACGCCGCGAATGGCGGCAGGCGGCGCGGATGCTCTCGAAGCTCCCGGAAGCGGTGTAGCGGGCGGCTCACGTCTGACATCGGGTCCTCTGCGGTAATCTCCGCCGCATGGCCCAGTTCGCCCCTTCTCCGCGCCGTGTGGCGCTGGTCGCCGGGATCCGCACGCCGTTCGCCCGGTCGGGGACGTCGTTTGACGATCTGACCGCGGTCGAGCTCGGGGGCATGGCCGTCAAGGAGCTCGTCGCAAGATACGACATCGACGGGAACGCCGTCGACGAGCTCGTCTATGGCACCGTGATCCCCTCGGTGGCGCGGCCGAACATCGCGCGGGAAGTGGTCTTCGAAGCGGGGCTGCCGATGCAGATCACCGCCTCTTCGGTCGTGATGGCCTGCGCTTCGTCAAACCGGGCGATCACGGACGCCGCCGAGCGGATCGCGCTCGGTCTCGCCGACGCCGTCATCGCGGGAGGATCGGAGTGTCTCTCCGACATCCCCGTGCTGTTCTCGCGCAAGTTCACGCGCCGCCTCATGCGGCTCTCGAAGTCGAAGTCGGCCGGTGCGAAGGCGAAGGTGTTCGCGGGTTTCCGCCTGGCAGAGCTCGCGCCGAACCCTCCGGCGATCGCGGAATACTCGACGGGCCTCTCGATGGGGCAATCCGCCGAGAAGATGGCGAAGGAGAACGGGATCCCTCGAAGGGCGCAGGACGAGCTCGCTCTGCGCAGCCACCAGCGGGCGGCGGCGGGCTGGGACGCGGGGGTCCTCGGGTCGGAGACCTTTCCTGTGCCGGTCCCGCCGAAATACGAGAGCATGGAAACGACGGATAACAACTTCCGCCGCGACAGCTCGCTCGAGCAGCTGGCGAAGCTGAAGCCGGTGTTCGATCGCGAATACGGCAGCGTGACGGCGGGGAATTCGTCGCCCCTGACCGACGGCGCCTCCGCGGTGCTTCTGATGTCCGAGAAGCGCGCGAAGGCAGAAGGCAGACGGCCGATCGCATGGCTGCGTTCCTGGGCGTACTCCGCGCTCGATCCCTCGGACCAGCTCCTGCAGGGCCCGGCCTACGCCGCTCCGATCGCGCTCGATCGGGCCGGGCTCAAGCTGTCGGACATGGGACGGGTCGAAATGCACGAGGCCTTCGCCGCGCAGGTGCTGTCCAATCTGCAGGCCTTCGCGTCAGCCTCATTCGCGCGCGAGAAGCTGGGCCGCTCCGAGCCGCTCGGGGAAATCGATCCGATGATCCTCAACATGTACGGAGGATCGATCGCCATCGGCCACCCGTTCGCCGCGACCGGAGCGCGGATCGTGACCACGCTCGCCAACGAGCTCGTGCGCTCGGGCAAACAGTTCGGGCTCCTGACCGTCTGCGCCGCCGGCGCACTCGGCCACGCGATGGTGCTGGAAAACGCCGGTTAACTCCGCGCCGGCTGCGCCCTCTCCCCGCGCGCCGGGGGAGAGGGTTGGGTGAGGGGCGTCGCTGATCAGGAGGGCGGACGACCAGGAGAGTCAGCTCACGGCGTCCCCGCGCCCGGGTGCTTTCTACCTCGGCGGAGGAGGAGAGCCCGGGCCCTTCGACTGCATTCCCATCCACTGGGCCAGCCGCTGTCCTGTTTTCACTGCCATCGGCGGGTCTTCGTTGGCCAGCACGATCGCGACGAGCGAACGATCCGCGTTCCATTCGAGAAGTCCGTTGCAGCCGGGCGCGCCGCCCGCGAATCCTCCAGCGCCGCCGCTGGCGCCGCCCGGGTCCGCCAGTGAGAGTTGGCCGCGCTTGATCGCCATCGTGAATCTGAGGAGGTCGCCTGCGGTCGAGAAGCTGCCGCCGGCCGAGCTGCCGCGGCCCGGCTGAAGAAAGACGTTCGAGCGTCGCGGGCCGCGCGCCGGCGCGTCGTGACCGTCGTGGCCGTCGTCTCGCGTGTATCCGATCGCGCGACGCGGCGTGATCTCGTCAGCCGCGAAGAGGCCGGTGTCGTTCATGCCGGCCGGCGCGAAGACCGCCTCGCGGACGAAATCGCGGTAGGCCTTGCCGGTGATCTTCTCGATGATCAACCCGAGCACCACGTAGCCCGCGTTGGAGTATTCGCGGCGTGTGCCGGGCTCGAAGCGCAGAGGCCGGGTTTCGAAGAGTGTCAGGTAGTCGGAGAGCTCCTGGACACGCTCTTTGGGAGCCGCGGCATACGCCGGGCCGAAGAAGTCCCCGAGGCCGGAGGTCATGTCGAGGAGCTGTGCCACCGTGATCCGGTCCGCGGACGGGATCTTCGTCGCGGGAAGCCATTTCGAGATCGTGTCCGTGTAGGCGAGCCGGCCGCCGCGGACCAGCCCGGCGACGGCGGCGCTCGTGAACAGTTTGCCGATGGACGCGATGTTGAAGCGGGTGTCGAGCGTGTTCGCGACCTCCACCTCCCGGTTGGCCATGCCGTACGCCTTCTGAAAAATGGGACTGCCGTTTCTCGCGAGGAGGACGACTCCTGAGAACTGATCCGATGCCGCCAGGCCGCCCAGCCATTCGGCGGCGGCCGACGCCACTTGCGCGTCCGAACTCTTGGCGGCTTCGGGAGGAGGACCCGTTTCGCCGGGACCACCCGCCTCCACCCGGATGCCGCGGATTCCGCGAGTGCCGGAGGGCGCGAGCTCGAGCGTGACGGTGAGCGTCTCGCCGCTCCGGGCGGAACGTGCGAGAAACGACGGACCTTCCGCCGAGCCCGGCAGCATGCGCACCACCTCGAGAGGCCCGAGCCTCGCCGCCATGCTGCGGATCCGCTCGACTCGCGGGGCCGCGGGCAGATCGCTCAGGGCGGCGGGATCAAAATGGGTTTCAACGAAACGCTGCACGGCTGCCGGATCCGGCGACTCGAGCGCGGCGAGCAGAGCGCGAACCTGCCGGCCTTCCGCGCTGTCGGGAACGGCGGCGCCGACCGCCGCGGGTCTGGAGACCGGAGCGGCGGCGGAGCTCGAAAGGACGAAGCTCAACAGGATGGCAGTCGTGTTCATTGCGTCTCCTTCTGCGCGCCGATCCGCGGGGAATCGTCGCGGGCGAAAATTTCTGAGCTGCCGTCCGCGCTTTCGAGAAGCAGGCGCGCCGGCCGTCCCGTCCGATCTCGTTCGAATGTCGCGCGCGTCTGCTCGTCCCACGAGAACGCGTCCGCGGCGACGGGGATCAGAGTGCGCGCCCGTCCCGACGCGGTCCTGCATACCAGCCGGCCGTTCTCGACCGTCACCTCGCGTTCGCCGTACCGTCCGGTGTAGGCCGGGAGCTCCGCCTCCGACGGTCGGGTCCGGCCGCGCGACTCGACGCGCTCGACCGCCCACGCGAGCTCCCGGCGGAGCCGGGGATCGGCTGCGCGGTCGAGAAGCTTACGGAGCGCCGCGGCGTGTGCGGTGTCAAGCGCGTCGGCGGAGCTCGTCTTGATGTCGGGCTGCACTCCGGTGCCCTCCCAACCTTTTCCGGTTCGCGGATGAATCGGCCGCGCCACGGAGACGGACAGCACCAGGTCGTCGCCGATCGGGAGCGTGACGTTGTTGTGGCCGGCGCCGGCGGTCTTCTCCCCGACGACCGTCGCCCGGCCGAATTGCTGGAGCAGGTACGCGAACGACTCTCCGGCGGACGCGGTGTTCGGTCCGACCAGGATCCACAGGTCGGTGTCGGGCATGCGGCGGCCGGGGAGGTTCTCGACCGTGTACTCCGTCGTCTTCTCGTCCATGGGCCGGTCGTAGCGCGAGAAGAGCTCCTTGCGTGCCGGGCCGAAGAAGTAGCTCGCGAGAAACGAGACGACGTCCGGAGCTCCCCCGGGGCACTCGCGGAGGTCGACGACGATCGCATCCGAGCTGGAGAGAAAAGCCATCGCCGCCGCCGCGGTGTCCCGGGAGAGCCCGAGCGGGACGAACTCGCGGATGTCGACGAGGCCGACGTTGCCGTCGAGGCGCTCCACGGCCCTGAAGCCGAAATTCGTCCGCCGTTTCAGGTCGGAAGTACCGTTGGCGGCCGGGCCCTCGCGGCGTACGCGAAAGGGTCCGGTCCCGCCGGCCCCGTGCGCGCCGGCGGGCGCCGGCCCCCCGTCGATCCGGCGGATCACGGAGCCGCCGGAGCCCGAGTGATCGACTCTGACGGAGAGATGCCGGTCGTTCCCGACCTCCTGCAGATCGCGGCTCAAAAGCTCCGCCAGCCGGGAGGGACTGCCGGCGGAGTCGTAGGCGCCCGCCGCCGAGCGAGCGCGCAGAGACTCCGCGATCTTCCTGCCGACGTCGGGAGAGACGTACATGCGATCGATCGAATCGGCCGCTTCGGTCGCGATCTCGCGCGCGCGATTCGCCGTAAGTGCCGCGGAGCTGTCCGCGGCGAACGCGGAGCGCGCGAGAGCGGCCATAGCGATCGCGAAACCCATCGAGAGGAATCCTCTGTTCATACCTGACCTCCGCGAGTGACTGTAGAGATCGGGAGTGACGAACTTGTGACGGCGCGAGCGATTCGGGGTGAGAGAGCCCGCAGGGAGTTGGCGCTCCTCGCGAAAGCTGCCTGACTGTTTAGGCCGGAAGTCGCGTGATCCTGATCGACGCTATCTTCCTCTTCCTGCGCCTGGGGATGGGGTAACGCTTCCTGGCTCTGCCCGTTCCGTCACCGACCCCGATTCCGCCTCCGGCAGCGTGAACGCGAACCGGGCGCCCTCTCCGGGCCGGCTCTCGACGGTGGCGCGGCCGCCGTGCGCTTCGACGAGCTGGCGGACGATCGCGAGACCGAGACCCGTTCCGCCGGAGCGGCGCGCGCGCGAGGGGTCGGCACGGTAGAAGCGCTCGAAGACGTGCGGCAGGTGCTCGGGCGCGATTCCCTTTCCGGTGTCGGAGACGGAGATCTCGACCTCGGTTCCGCGCCTCATGGCGCCAATCTCGACCCGCCCTCCGCGGGGCGTGTGCGTCACGGCGTTCGAGAGCAGGTTTCCGAGGATCTGCGCGAGCCTCACCGGGTCCGCCCGCACCGCGGGAGCGTCATTTCCCGGCATGACGGAGAGCGTCACGCCTTCGCCGAGCGCGCGCGGAGCGATTCCGGCGGCGGCGGCGGCCAGTGCCGCGGCGGTGTCGATGCGCTGCGGCCGCAACCCGAGCAGTCCCGTCTCCGCCGCGGCGAGGTCCTGCAGATCGTCGACGAGCCGTTCGAGAAGCATCGCGTCTTCATGAATGGAATCGACGACGGAAGCATCGGGTCGCGTGAGGCCGTCCTGAATGGACTCGATCTGCGCGCGGATGTTGGTGAGCGGCGTCCGAAGCTCGTGGGCAACGTCGTGCACGAGCGCGCGGCGGAGCGCCTCGTTGCGCGACACCGCGTCCGCCATCGCGTTGAAGGAGCGGGCGAGCTCGCCGATCTCGTCGCGGGACGTCACGTCCACGCGCCGCGTCAGGTCCCCACGCTCCATCTCGCGCGCCGCCGCGGTCAGCTCTTCAATCGGGCCGAGAACCCTTCTCCCCACCGCGGCGACGAGGAGAAGCGCGGCGACACCGGCTGCCGCGACGGCCGCGGCCAGCCACCGATTCAGGGAGCGGACCACGTCGGGCGGATGGCCGGGCTCCGGATCGAGCGAAAAAACGGTGCCGACCGGCCGTCCCGAGGCGTCGGTCAGAGGGACGCCCGGCGCCCGAAGGAGCAGCATCCGCCTCGCACCCCCGCTCGTCCACTCGATCCGGATTCCTCCCGCCGGACCTCTTTGGACGGAAGCTCCGGAGAGACCCGGAGAGCGGCCGACGGGCCGGTCCGCCGGGTCCAGGATGAGCACGTCGCGTCCGAGCTCCGCGGCCGCGCGCGCCGCCGCGGCGTTCCCGGTGTTCCAGCTTCCCGACCGGCGGTATTCGGTTTCGACGATCCGGCGCAGGGTCGGTGCGAAGCTCTCGTGGCGCCCGGCGACCACGACGTCCTGGAACTTGCGAAATTCGACGCGGGTGAGCCGGCTCGAGACCAGCACGAGCGCGCCGAGGACGATCACGAGCACGACCGCCGTCGTCGCAAGCAGCCGGAAGCGGAGGCTGCGCATCAGGAGGGCTCGTCCGCCAGCTTGTAACCCACGCCGAACACCGTCACCACGAGAGGCTCGGCTTTCGAGTCCTCGATCTTCCTCCGGAGCCGCATCACGTGGGCGTCGACGGTGCGGTCAAGCCCCTCGTATTCGGCTCCGAAGGCGCGGGAAACGAGCTCCTCCCGCGTGAACGCGCGTCCCGGGGAGCGCACGAGCGCCGCCAGGATCGCGAACTCCGCCGGCGGGAGTACGACGGCCCGGCCACGAACGGCCGCCTCCCTCCGGTCGAGGTCGACGACGATGTGGCGGGTCCGCAGAACGCCTCTCGCGCCGCCGTCTTCCCGCCTTGAGCGGCGAAGCACCGCCCGGATTCGGGCGACGAGCTCGCGCGGCGAAAACGGTTTGGTCACGTAATCGTCGGCGCCGAGCTTAAGACCACGCAGCTTGTCGTCTTCCGTCGTTCGCGCGGTCAGAAGGACGATCGGCACGTCGGACTCGGACCGCAGGGCGCGGCAGACCGCCAGCCCATCGACCTCGGGGAGCATGCCGTCAAGGACGATGAGATCCGGCCGCTCGTCGCGCGCGGCGCGCAGCCCCGCGGCGCCATCGGTCGCCACGCGCACGTCAAACCCTCCGTGCTCGAGGTAGAGGCGGACCGTGGCCGCCGTCTTCGGCTCGTCCTCGACGACCAGGATGCGGAGGCGGGGCGATGGCGCGGACCGGGACATCCGGGCAGTGTATGTGGGGGGGATGACGGCGCTGTGACGGGGTTCGAAAGTTGAAAGTGGGGAGGTTCAGTGTCGAGCGTTCAGCGTTCAGCGAAATATGAAAACGGCAGCCGCATCGGCTGCCGTTTTTTCTCGCAGGCGGGGATCGTTTCTCGCGTGGCTGTCAGACCGCGGAGTCCGCTGCCGTCTCGGCTCCCGGTGGTCGCTCGGCTCCCGGTTCTCTAAGCCCTCAAAGCACTGATCGCGTCGTTGATCCGCTTCTTCTGCGCCTCCGGCGCCATCTGCAGCGCGCGCGTGTACGACTCGATCGCCTGTTTCTTCTCACCCTTCGCCGCGAGCCCCTCCGCCAGGCTGTCATAGGCGTTCCAGGACGTCGGGTGATCCTTGACGTTCTTCCGGAAAACCTCGACCGCCTCATCCACCTTTTTCTGGCCGAGAAGCTGGTAGCCGTAGAGATTCATGTCGACTTCCGTCGCGAGCTTGAGCGATCGCTCTCGCAGCGCGGCCGCGGTCTTCGCGTCGCCTTTCTTCTCGAGCAGCCCGGCCTTCGTCCTCAGGTTCTGAAAGTTTTCGTTCAGGGCCAGCGACTTGTCAGACCACTCGAGCGCTTCGTCCACGTTGCCGTCGTTCCGGAGCGACCACGCCGCCGCGGTGTTCCAGCCCTGCCACGAGAAGCGGGGAAGGCCGCGCAGCTGCTCGCGGAGGCTCGCGAGTGTGACCGCCTTCGAATCGACCGAAACCGTGAACGGCACCTCGAGCTTGTCCCAGTGAAGGACGACGACCACGGAATCCGCCGTCGGGTCGTCAAAGCGGTAGCTCAGGCGTTCCGCGAACTCGGCCGGCCGGGTCTTCGCGGGGACCCGCAGCGCGTCTTCCTTCGCGTCGTAGCTGAAGCTTCCCCAGGCGTTGTGCTGCTTCGAAAAAGCAGCCACCCAGTCGCCCTCGGAGGGAACCATGTGAAGGCCGTATGTCCCCGCCGGCAGCGCCTGACCTCCGATGGAGACCGGAGTCGAAAACGAGATGGTGGTGTTCTCGTTGGCGCCCGCCCTCCAGACTTCGTTCCATGGCACGAGGCCGCCCCAGATCTTGCGCTTGTTCACCGCCGGGCGGTGGTACGAGATCGCGACTTCCGTCAGTCCCATGCTCTGGGTGACGGACGCCTTCGGGCTGGCGTCCGGCAGGGTGAGCGGGGCGGGCTGCGCGAGCGAGACCCCGGCCGCCATCAGGACAAACGCGGCGGCGGAGAGGGTGCGGGGAATCGACTGTCTCATCGGACCTCCTGGTTCAGTTTCCTGGTGTTACGGGAGAGGCCGGCTGCGGGTTTTGGGGTTCAGGACCCCGGGCCCCGTCGGCGATCGGGGAAGCTGTGCGCCCGGGGGGCTGATCTTGCGTTTAGGCTTGCGCGATGTCTCCCCTGCGCGTCGCGAGGCCGCCCGGGAAGCCGCTCGTGCTCTTCGACGGCGATTGCGACTTCTGCCGCGCCTGGATCGCGCGGTGGCGGCAGTCGACGGGAGATCTCGTCGACTACGCCCCGTCTCAGGAGCTCGGGCCTCGCTATCCCGAGATTCCCTTGGTCGAGTTCCAGCGCGCCGTGCAGCTGATCCTTCCGGATGGCGAGGTCGTCTCCGGTGCCGCCGCGGTGGCGAAGACCCTTCAGGTCGGAAAGAGGTTCTGGCCGATGTGGCTCTACGAGCACGTCCCGGGCGTCGCGCCCGCCGCCGAGGCCGCTTACGGTCTCGTGGCGAGGCATCGCGGCGGCGCGTCGCGGCTCACCCGCGCGGTGTGGGGGATCGACGTCGGAGCGCCGCGGTACCGTTTCGCGGCCGTACTTTTTCTGCGGGTTCTCGGCGTGGTCTTTCTCTTCGCGTTCCTCTCGGTCTGGTATCAGATCGACGGACTGATCGGGTCGCGCGGGATCCTTCCGATCGCGGAGCTGCTCGCGTGGGTGCGGGCGTCGACCGGCGTGGAGAGATACTGGCTGCTGCCGACGCTCGCCTGGTCTGCCTCGAGCGACTCCGCTCTCCAGGCGTTCTGCGCGGCCGGATCCATTGTTTCAGTGACGCTGGCGCTCGGATTTTTCCCCGTCGCCTGTCTCGTTGCCGCGACTGGGCTGTATCTCTCGATCTCGGTCGCGGGCCAGACCTTCTTCGGCTTTCAGTGGGACTGTCTGCTCGTCGAAACGGGTTTCCTCGCGATCTTTCTCGCGCCGCTCACCCGACGGCTGAAAGAGGCGGACGTCTCCCCGGGGCCCGCGGCCCTTTTTCTCCTGAAGTGGCTGCTCTTCCGCCTCAACTTCTCGTCGGGCGTCGTGAAGCTCGCGAGCGGCGACCCCGCGTGGCGGCAATGGACCGCGCTCTCATACCATTACGAGACGCAGCCGCTCCCGCCCTGGACCGCCTGGACGATGCACCAGCTGCCGGTCTGGTTCCACAAGGCCTCGACGGTCCTGATGTTCGTCCTGGAGCTCGCCGTTCCATTTCTAATCTTTGCTCCGCGGCGTCTTCGTCTCGCGGCGTTCGTTCTTCTGGTCTCGCTCCAGGTGGGAATCGCGACGACCGGAAACTACGCGTTCTTCAACGTCCTGTCCGTGGTGCTCTGCGTGCTCCTGCTGGACGACCGCACGCTCTCGGCTTTCCGGCGGCGCTCCCGGCCGCCCGACCCGGCGCGGAGCGTCTCGCCGCGAGGGAACGTGTGGCCTCGTTCCATTGTCGCGGGTGTCGCAATCTTCGTCCTCCCGGTGAGCCTCCTGCACCTCGGGGCGCCGATGCCGTCTCCCGTCGCGTTCGTCGCGCGCGCCGTTTCGCCCCTCCGCCTCGTGAACGGTTACGGACTGTTCGCCGTGATGACCACCCGCAGGCAGGAGATCGTTCTCGAGGGCAGCGACGACGGCGCGATCTGGAAGCCGTACCAGTTCCGGTGGAAGCCGGACGACGTGCGGCGGAGGCCCCGCTTCGTGGCGCCGCACCAGCCGAGGCTCGACTGGCAGATGTGGTTCGCGGCGCTCGCTCCTTACGATTCGAGCCCGTGGTTTACGGCGCTCGAGGCGCGTCTCCTCGAGGGGTCCCCCCCGGTGCTGGCGCTCCTGGCGGTCAACCCGTTTCCCGACCGGCCCCCCCGGCTTCTCCGTGCCCGGCTCTTCGACTACCACTTCACGGATCGTGCGGGGCGGCGGGCGACCGGCGCCTGGTGGCGGCGCGAGGACGCCGGCCCGTTCGGCCCTACGGTGGCGAAGAAATGAGCCGCGCGGACGCTCCGCTGAGGCGGGGGAGGCCCTCCGGCCGTCCGATCACCGGAAAACGCTCTTTTCGCCGATCCGCGCCTCGCTTCGGACCCGCCGTAACCTTTCGTAACGGAACCCTGAGAGGCGGACGCTGAGGCGGCTTCGGGTGCGCCGGGTCCTGGGTAACCCAATTCCGTCGTAAGCCCTCTGACTCGTGGGGCATCGGCCGCAAACGCCGCCGTCTTTCACGAGCGTCGTAAGCGCGGAGCACACTCCTTGCACCACGAGCGGCGAACGGAGGTCTTTCTCATGAACATAGCCGCGAGAGCTCGCCGCGTCCACAGCGTGCGCTTTCAACCGGACCAGGTCCGCAGGACCGGGCTCGGGCCGACGCCCTCCGGCACGCGGATCCGCTGCACCGTCCCGCTGACGGGTGAGGTGGACGAGGCGTGGAGGACGTCGTTCCGCGCGGTGCAGCTCGAGGACACGGGGTTTTTCCGCTTCCGTCTGGAGATGGGAAGCAACACGATCACGTTCGTCGTCAGCGAGACTCCCGGTGGCGGCGGGGCGAACGCGGAGCTGAAGACCCTTTCCTTCCTGCTCGACACCGTCAACGCGCTCGCGAGCCGGACGTGACTGACCCCGCGGGCTAGCCCTAGCCGTTCTTCTTCTGAAATTCCTGCATGAAGGAAATTAAAATGCGGACCCCCTCGATCGGAAACGCGTTGTAGATCGACGCCCGGATCCCGCTCACGGAGCGATGTCCCTTCAGGCCATCGAGCCCCTGCGCGGTAGCTTCCGACACGAATCGCTTTTCCAGATCCTCCGACGGGAGCCGAAACGTCACGTTCATGTTGGAGCGGCTGCCCGGCCGCGCGTGAGGGCGGAAGAAGCCGCCGGATCCGTCCATCGTTTCGTAGAGCAGCGCGGCCTTCTCGGCGTTGCGCCGGCCGATCCCCTCGAGCCCTCCCTGTCCGAGCAGCCACTTCATGACGAGCCGCATCACGTAGATCGTGAAGACGGGAGGCGTGTTGTGGAGCGATTTTTCCCTGGCGTGGGTGTTGTAGTCGAGCATCGTCGGGAGATTCTTCGGGCTGCGCGCGAGCATGTCGTCTCGGATGATCACGATGGTCGCCCCGGCCGGAGCGAGGTTTTTCTGAGCGCCGGCGTAGATGAGCGCGTACCGGGAGACGTCGATCGGACGGCTGAAGATGTCCGAGGACGCGTCGGCGACGAGCGGGACTCCGCGCGCGTCCGGCTCCGTCCTCCATTCCGTGCCGAAGATCGTGTTGTTGGTCGTGAAATGCACGTACGAGGCGGTGGGATCCAGCCGGATCTCAGAGGCCTCCGGCACTCGGCAGAAATTCTCCGATTCGGTCGAGCCGGCGATCTGGACGGTGCCGACCTTCTGCGCTTCCTTGACGGCTTTCTTCGACCACGTGCCCGTCACGATGTAGTCCGCTTTCCCTCCGGCCGGAAGAATGTTCATCGGGACCATCGAAAACTGGAGCGACGCGCCGCCCTGTAGAAACAGGATCTGGTAGTTGCCCGGGATGTTCGCGAGCCGGCGCATGTCGGCCTCGCATCCCTGGATGATCTCTTCGAACGCCTTCGACCGATGACTGATCTCGAGGATCGACATGCCGACGCCGGGCAACGCGATCAGGTCCCGCTGTGCCTCCTGAAGCACGGCCTCGGGAAGCACCGCCGGGCCCGCCGCGAAATTCCAGATGCGTCCGTTCATGAGTGCCTTCCCTTCAAACCGCCAGAAGCGTGACCTCGATGATGTCGCCGGTGCTGCGTCGGATGCTCTCGAGAACCGTCTCGGAAGCCGCCTGATCGAGTCGGATCCGCGCAACCGCCGCCCGCGCCCCTTCGAAGACGATGTTCTCCGTCTCCTGAACGTTGATGCCGGCGGTTTTCAATGCGTCGAAGACCGCCGCGAGGACGCCAACCCGGTCGAAGTGGCGGACGACGAGAAGATGCGTGGCGGGCGACGAGCGCGCGAGGTTCACGACGTTCGGCGCGCGTCCTGTCGAGGCGTACTCGCGAACGATGCGGACGGTTTCGGCGGCGATCGCCTCCTGCGCCTGGTCGGTGGACGCGCCGATGTGGTGGGTTCCGATGACGCCGGGAAGCTGAAAGATCGGGTCCGCGACGTCTCCGGCTCCGCCCGTCGGTTCCGAGGCGAAAACGTCGAGACCGGCCCGCAACCCCTTCTCGCGAACCGCCCTTTCGAGAGCGGGCTGGTCGACGACTTCTGCGCGCGAGGTGTTGATGAAGAACGCGCCCGGCCGCATCGCGGCGAAGAACTCTTCTCCGACGAGCCCGCGCGTTTCGGGTTTCAAGGCGAGATGGACGCTGACGATATCCGCCCGGCGCGCCACTTCGATAGGAGACGCGGCGTGTTCCGCGTCGAGCTCACGCGCGTCGACCGGAGAGAGGCTCCGACTCCACGCGACGACGGGCATCCCGAAGGCGCGGCCGCGGGAGATCATCTCCCGCCCGATGCCGCCGGTGCCGACGATCCCGAGAGTCCGCCCGAAGAGCCCCTTCGCCTTGCTGTACTCCTTCTTGTTCCACACGCCGGCTTTCAGGTCCGCCGCGTTCTCGGGAACCCGGCGGTCGAGGGCGAGAATGAGACCAAACGCAAGCTCCGCGACCGCGATGGAATTCTTTCCCGGGCAGTTCGCGACGTAGATGCCCAGCTCCGAGGCAGCCTCCACGTCGATCGTGTTGTACCCGGCCCCGGCGCGCACCACGAGTGAGAGGCGTCCGGCGGCGAGTGTGGATCGCGGCACCTTCGTCGAACGCACCACGAGGATCTCGGCGCCGGAATCCGCCACGCGGGAGGTCAACGCTTCGTCCTTCAGGTCGGGCTCGTAGAGCACCTCCGACCCCGCGGCGGCGAGACCCTCGAGTCCGGAAGTCTCGAACTTATCCGCGACCAGCACCTTCATGGAGCCGGATTCTATGCGGGGTTTTCCGCGCGCGAACGCCGCGTCGGACGGCGGCCGCCGCCGCTCAAATCAGGTGCACCAGCAGACCGTCGCGCAGCTTCGGCTCGAACCAGGTGGACTTCGGGGGCATGATCTCGTTCGCGTCCGAAATCGCCATCAACTGGTCGAGCGAAACCGGGTACAGCGAAAAGGCCGCGGATGCGGCGCCCGAGTCGATCAGCCTCTCGAGCTCCGACGTGCCGCGTCCCCCGCCGACGAAGTCGATTCGCTTGTCGGTGCGGATGTCGTGGACGCCGAGAATGGGGGAGAGGACGGCGTCCTGAAGCGTCGTGACGTCGAGCGCGGCGGAGCCGCTCTCGCGCGGAACGAGGCCGTACCAACGCCCGCCGAGATACATCGAGATTTCGCCGCGGCGCGCCGGCGACGCGGGAGCGTTTTCGGCCACCGAGAACTTTTTCCGGAGCTTCGTCAGCAGCTCCTCCGGCGACAGTCCGTTCAGGTCTCGGACGATCCGGTTGTACGGGAGGATCCGGACCTGGCTCGCGGGAAAGAGCACCGCGAGAAAATAGTCGAACTCGTTCAAGCCCTTCCGGTACGCCGGGTTCAGGGACCGGAAGTGCTGCCGCGCCCGGCTGGCGCTTGCGGCCCGGTGGTGCCCGTCCGCGATGTAGAAGCACGGGACGTCGGTGAACGCCTGGACGAGCGAACGGCCGTCATCCTCGCCCATCCGCCAAACCGTGTGCCGCACTCCGTCTTCGGCGGTGAAGTCGTAGAGCGGCGGCTCGGCCCGGGTCTTCTCGACGAGGACGCTGGCCGCGGGAACGTCCCGGTACGTGAGGAAGACCGGCCCGGTCTGCGCGGACAGCTCGATCATGTGCCGGGTCCGATCGTCTTCCTTGTCCCGGCGCGTCCGCTCGTGCTTGCGTATGACGTCGGAGTCGTACTCGTCGATCGAGCAGCAGGCGCCGATACCGGTCTGTTCGTGATCGCCGGCCCGCAGGCGGTACACATAGATCGCGGACCGACCTTCCGCGATGAGAGGCGCTTCCCGTTTCAGAATCTCGAAGTTTTCGGCCGCCTTTCGGTACACCTCGTCCGCGTGGGAGTCCGTCCTTTCCGGAAGGTCGATCTCCGGCCTCGAGACGTGGAGGAAAGACAGCCGATTGCCGGCAGCGAGCCGGCGCGCTTCCTCCGTGTTCACCACATCGTAAGGGACGGCGGAGACGAGAGCCGCCGACTCGGGTGCGGGGCGCAGAGCCGGAAACGGGTGAACAGTCGCCATGGCCGGGGATTCTATGGCGAAGGGGTAATCACGTCAGGGGTGAGGGGTGAGGACGGGAGAGGCACGAACGTAGGAGCGTTGAGCTGGAAGGCCTGACCTCTCGCCTCTCACGACCCACGCTGGCGGGAAGACCGCGACGCTCCGGCGCGGTGCGGCGCGACACAACGGCACGCTGTCCAAAACCGCTCTGGCATTGACGAAAAATGCTTTTTGGCAAAACGAAAATAAGTAAAACCGCCGGCGAGAGCGGCCGTACCGTGATGACGGAGGCCAGGGAGGTGCGCGATGCGTCGGATCGTCCTGGCAATACTTTTTGTTTCGGTTCTTTCGGTCGCTTCACCCGCGGGACAGGCTTCGGAGAGCTTCAGCGCCGCTTCCGCGCCGCCAATTCGCTTCGAGCCGTACTCGATCGTCTCGCCGTGGGGCGTTGCCGTAGTCCCGGCGCAGCTCGGACGCATGACCCTCCCCGAAGACCGCGCGGGCGGGTCTCCGCGCCGGATCGAACTCGCGTTCGTGAGGATCCCGAGCACCGCGCGTCGTCCCGGCTCCCCGATTGTGTGGCTCGCCGGGGGCCCGGGATGGTCCGGGACCGCCGACATCGACACTCCTCTTCTCCGGCTTCTCCTCGATCTGCGCGCTTTCGGTGACGTGATCGTCCTCGACCAGAGGGGAACGGGCCTTTCGACGCCTCGGCTCGACTGCCCGGGCCGGATCGATTTTCCCCCCGGGATCCCGCTCGACCGTGCGGGAGCCCTGGCGGGGCTCGAGGCCGGCGCCACGGCGTGCGCAGAGTACTGGCGGGGACAGGGCGTGGATCTCTCCGCGTACAACACGAGGGAGAGCGCCGAGGACCTCGACGACCTGAGGCGCGCCCTCGGCGTCGAAAAAGTGAGGCTCCTCGCAGGAAGCTACGGCACGCACCTCGCGCTCGCGATGATCAGGAGCCACGCCGGGCGCGTCGAAAACGCCACGCTCTTCGGCGTGGTGGGACCGGACCATCTTCGCCGCGTCCCGTCAGCTTCGGATCGTCAGCTGGAGGAGATCGGGCGGCTCGTCTCGCGAGACCCGAAGCTGAACGGGCGGGTGGCGGATCTGCCGGCTCTCGTGCGCCAGCTGCGGGACCGGCTCGGTGCGCATCCCGTGACCGTGCGTCTCGAGACACGGGAGTCCGGCCCGGTCTCCGTCGTGGTCGGCAAATTCGATCTCGAGTGGTACGCGCGCGGCCTGCTCTCTTCGCGCGATTCCATCGCGCGGATGCCTGCGGTGTTCGCGGCGATGGACGCGGGCGATTTTCGCGAGCTGGGAGCCGCGGCCCTGGCGTGGCGGTCGAGCCCGATCCCGCCCGCGGCGGCCTTCACGATGCGATGCGCGTCCGGCGCGTCCCGGGATCGAGCCGCGCGGATCGAAGCGGAGAGGACACGGGCGATCCTCGGGGACGCCTCCGACCTGGCCGAGGACCGGATCTGCCGCGCGTGGGGCGTCGCTCCCATGTCCGAGGAGTTCCGGTCGCCCGTGGTGTCGAGAGTGCCGGCGCTCTTCGTGAGCGGCACCCTGGACGGCGACACCCCGGAGGGCAATTCGGAGGAGGTAGCGCGCGGATTTCAGAACGGCGTTCGGCTCTCAGTCGATGGCGCCGCCCACGGGATGCTCGGGTTCGAAGATCGTGAGACACGCGCGGCGGTCCTCCGCTTCGTCGATACCGGCCGGGGCCGATCCGGGAGAGTCTTTCTTGCGAAGCTGACGTTCGAAGCCATTCCGACGGAGCCGGCCGGGTGGCTCGCGGGGGGAGCTCCTCAGGCGGTCGCGCTCTTCGGGGGAAGGCCGTGAAGATCCGGCGCTAACTCCGGGGAGCGGCGAGCTCGTCGTACTCGGGAGGGTGCTCGGGCGCGACGCGGAGGACGAACCCCGACGGGATCAGGGTGCGGAGCGCGCCGGGAGCCCGGAATGTCCGCACGACGGTGCCTTCGACCGGGATTGTCTTTCCTCCGGGCGCATGGAGCAGGGCGCGAATCACCTTACCGATGCGCGGAATGCGGACGGTCCGGACGAACATGCCGCTCTGCGAGAGGTCGTTGGTAAAGCCGGTCGTTCTCGACAGAGTCGTGTCGAAATCGACTAAGAGCCGGCAGCGACGGCGCGGAGCTTCCCGCTTTTCGGACATTCGCCGTGATTGACTCAAGAAACACGCCAGATCGGAATGAAGCACGCCAGATCGGACGCTTCACCCGTGGCCCGGGCGAAGCAGGTCTCCCGTCTCGCGGCCGGCCGGGCAGGCCTCGCGGCGACGCTGAAAAAAGAGCGCCCGGCCGGGCGCTCTTTTTCCTGTGAGCGGATCAGCCTGAACCCTAGAACATGCCCGGACGGCCCCCCCTCAAGGACAGGTTTCTCGCTATCGAGGCGATCGCCATCGTTCCGAGGACCTTCACGAGGGTCGGGTGCTGTGCATAGAAGCCCATAGCCTTGTGGAAGATGTCGGGCTGGTTGTCTTTTGCGTAGGTCGCCACGCGCGCGACGTCCTGCGGCGTCGCCGTTGTCGGGTCGGTCGCGACATTGGGCGAGGCTCCGAGGCTTCCGAGGAGTCCGGGAAGGCTCGCTCCGGAGGCGCCGAGTCCTCCGAGCAGGGTGCCGAGAAAACTGCCCCGCTGGGTTGGTGTCATCTGCTGCGCGCTCTCCTCGATCTTGCGTTCGACATGGGGGGTGTCGAGTTGACCGACCGCGGGTCCGATGACGGAAGCGAGCTCGTCCTGAGGAACGGCATTCGCGATTTCGTCGTAATGGGCGCGAGCCTGCTCGCGGTCCGGTGTCGCATCGCCCTGATACTGCTTCAGGATATTTCCAATTTGATCAACGATGGCCATGGGGATCCTCCTGAACCTGACAAAGCAAGACCCGAACCAACAATCGAGGGAGGGTCATCAAAAGAGCCGCGTCCGGAGGCTCTCCAGGCGTTCTTCGAGCTGCGAACGCAACCCCCTGCCGAGACCTCCCGCGCTCAATGCCCGCTCCAGCGCGGCGCGATCGACCGGATGAAAATACAGCAGCGCGATCAGGTCCGAAATCGAGAGGGCGTTTTTCTCTCGACGCGTTCGCTCGATGGAATCGCCCGCTCCGACCTCGCCCTCCTCGAGAACCCTCAGGTAGAAGCCGAGCCGGCCGCTGGCGAGAAACGTCTTCAGAAATCGCGCCGATCCGACGCGCAACCCCAGCTTGAAACAGGGCGTGCGGGGCTTCGTGACCTGAACGACGGCGGTGCCCACGCGATAGACGTCTCCGACCGCCACGTCGTCTTCGAGCAGGTCCCTCGTGGTGAAATTTTCCCCGAAAAAGCCCGGCGGCAGAGGCTCGCTCGAGCCGAGGTGGGCAGACCAGTGCGCGGCATGCTCGGCGCTGTATGCGTAGACGGCCTGCTCCGGGCCCCCGTGGTACCGGCGGTCGACCTGCACGTCTCCGACTAGCGACTCCCGGAGCAGGGCCACGCGCCCAACGGCAGGGTCCTTGAAGATCCCGGTCGGGACGTTCCGGCCGCGCGCCTGGAGCACGCCGGGGACGGCGAGATTCACGGAAAGCAGCCGAGGGATCATCGAAATGCAACTATGGCCCGCACCGGAGAATGGATTCACGGCCGGGAAGGGGAGGGCTCGATGGCGGATCAGGACGGAATCGGATTCGTGGGGACGGGGCGCATGGGAGAGCCGATCGCGCGGAGTCTTCTCCAGGCCGGACATGCGCTGACGGTCTGGAATCGCAAGCGCGAGAAAGTCGCGGCGCTCGTTGGAGACGGTGCTCGTGAAGCCTGGGATCCCGCGGAAGTCTGCTCCCCGGGCGGCGTCGTCTTCACGATGCTTTCCGATGACCGTGCGCTCGATCAGGTCGTCGGAAGCCGCGGGTTTCTCGATCGCCTCTCGCCGGGCGGCGTTCATATCTCGATGAGCACCGTCTCGCCCGAGACGAGCCGCCGCCTGGCCGAGCGGCACGCGGACGGAGGGAGCGCGTACGTCGCCGCTCCGGTCTTCGGCCGGCCGGACGCGGCGGCGGCGCGCAAGCTGTGGGTGTGTGTCTCGGGCGAAGCGCCCGCGCGGGAGCGCGCGGCGCCGCTCCTCCGGGAGGTCGGCCAGGGCGTCTTCGACTTCGGCGACGATCCCGCCGCCGCGAACGTCGCGAAGCTCTGCGGCAATTTCCTGATCGCCGCGGCGATGGAGGCGATGTCGGAGGCTTTCACTCTGGGAGAGAAGAACGGGATCGATCCGAACCGGCTCGTGGACCTCTTCGGCCGAACGCTCTTCGCCTGCCCGATCTACCAGAACTACGGAAAGACGATCGCAGACCGGAGTTTCACGCCCGCCGGGTTCGCGCTGCCGCTCGGCTTGAAGGACATGAGCCTCGTTCTCGCCTCCGCGACCTCGTCGAAAACCCCGATGCCCCTGGCGAATCTGGTGCGCGATCGCCTGCTTTCCGGAATTGCGCGCGGCCGGGAGGACCTCGACTGGAGCGCGCTATCACTCGGCGCGCGTGAGGAGGCGGGGCTGCCTGTCGGCTAAGAGACGGTGTCTTCGAAGTAGCCGTGAAGCTTGCGCAGCGCGCCGCGGTCGATCGACCGGCGGCGAAGCGACTCGCGAAGCAGGGACATCGCCGCAAACCCCTCGGGGACCATCTTGAACTCGTCGATGATCGGAAGCGCGGCGCGAATTTCCCACTCCGCCTGGCGTTCCTGTCCCGTTTCGAGGAGCAGATCGGCGATCATGAGATGGAGGGCCGCACCTTCCGCGGGAAGCTCGATTCGAGCGAACTCCTCCTGAGCGGACCGAAAGGCCTGAATCGCGTCTCCGCCACGATTCTGGCTCCTCATCAGGACCCCCACTCCGGAATAGAGTTTTCCCAGTGCTACCCGATTGTTGGAAGACTGAAGGATCGGCTCTGCCTCAGCAATGAGCTTTGCCGCGATGTCGGCATGCCCGAACTCGGAGCGAAGTTGGATCAGACACACGAGCGCTGTCCCAATCATCCTTGCGCTGTTCAGGCTCCTGGCTTCGCTGTAAACGGCCTCGAGAATTGGCAGCGCCTCCTCTGGACGATCGAGCTCTCTCAGCGCGACGGCCTCCAGGTAGGTGCACTTCAGAGCCATTTCCTTTGCGCCGCTACGAAGAAAGGCGTCGCGAAGGGGTGGGGCGAGATGGAGGACGTCCGGCAATTGCCGCTGCTCCAGGCTCAATGCGAGGCGTTGGTAAGAGACGCGGGCAATATCGCCTCCCAGGTTGGCGGTAGACAGGAACCACGCCTGAGCTCGATCAAACCAGGCACGCGCTTCGTCCACCTTGAAAACGACCCTGAGGGCGGTACCAGCCAGGAGCGCGAGCTCTCCGAGGTAATATTCGCGCTCGTCAAAGAGAAAAGCGTTATCGGAACCCGTCCGAGACCTCAACAGATCGTAAGCGGCGACAGCGGCGCGTGCCATCTTCGCCGGGGCGCCTTCCATTCGGTTTTCGATGAGTTGGCACAGGGCAAGAAGGGTCTCGGGTTGATCGAAGCCGTTCGAGGACCCTACGGAGGCATTCGCGAAATCAGATTCCAGGAACGCTTCAGCGCAAACTCGGGCCTCTTCCGGTGACGCGGAACTGAGGGGCTTAGGAAACGGAATGAGCTCGCCGGTCATGAGGGCGCTGACGAAGATCGGATCTGATTCAGAAGGGCGACGGCGATTTCCTCCGGGGGTCGGGGCAGCTGGGGTGGCAGCCCGTCCGAAACGCTAGCGGCGAGAAGTCTTGCGGATTGGAATGCACCCGCATATTTGCAAGCGACAAAGATCAGCTGATCTCGGAGTTCGGCGGATTTTCGGATCCCGCCACCCGCTCGACGCGTGACACGGTGAAACCAGAGCGCGAGTGTTTCCTTGAACGCGTCCGCTTCCTCTTCGTTGAATCCGTAATACCCGGTCAATGCGGCATGAATGACAGGCAGACTGTCGTCGAGCACGAGAAAGACATCGTCTCGATTCGAGGGCTGTTTCATCTAAGTTGTTCTGGGTAACTGCAAGGTGCACACCATGGGCTCCTCGAAGCATACCCCCAAGCAACGGAGCGACTTACGATTAAATCGGGACCGGCGATTGCACTTTGATGACAAATTTGTGCTCTCTGTCACCCACGTAGAGACGATCCTTGCGCTCCGCTGTCGTCTGCTCGTTCTGTTCCTGGGGAACCTGCGCTGGGGTGTTCGTCGGGGGCATGGACGATCTCCTTTCAAAAAAGAATCGGGAAACTTGACAAATTGAATCACAAGTGTGTTTTAGAGGTCTGTCCGCTCTTGGACGGGGTTCGTGAACGGGCCTCCCGCGATAAGATCCTGGCCGCTAACTCGTTATGACTTCGGAGGTTACGATGCGAGCCCGCGCCCTGTCCGTGGTGTTGATGGCGTCCAGCGGCTGCTTTGCCTCCGCGCAGGCCCCGGTTTCGACCCCCGAAAAGCCCCCCACGAGCTCAGCCTCGGACCGCGCCTCCGATCGCATTGTCCCGATCACCGATCGCGCGAAGGATCTGAAACGCCAGGAGGGCTTCCTTCCGTATTACTGGGACGCGCGCCGGGGGCAGCTCCTTCTCGAAGTCTCTCGCTGGAACGAAGAGCTCCTCTACGGCTCCGGCCTTGCCGGCGGCGCCGGGACTCTCGAGATCTCGCTCGACCGCGGACAGCTCGGGGAGCTCGCGCTCTGCCGGTTCGAACGCGTCGGCCCGCGCGTCCTGCTTCACCAGCGTCAGGTCTCGCACCGCAGCGTAGCCGGCGACGCGGAGCGCTCGCGCGTCGTCAGCGAATCGTTTCCGTCGGCGATCCTCGCGTCGCTGCCGATCGTGGCCGAGGAGGGCGAACGCGTCCTCGTCGACGCGACCGCCTTTATGCTCGCGGACACGCAGGTCCTTCCGCAGCTGAAGGCGCAGAAGCTCGGCGACTGGCGGCAGGACGTGTCGCGCTCCGCGCTGAACTTCGAGCGCACCGGCGCGTTTCCGAAAAACACCGAGATCGAAGTCATCGCCACGTTCACCGCCGAGAACCCGCCGCGCAGCCTCGCGCCGGTCCTGCCGGACGGACACACGATGAGTCTCCGCATCCATCACACCTTTCTGAAACTGCCGGAGCCGGGGTTCGTCCCGCGGGAGCTCGACCCGCGGATCGGGTTCATCCCGCGCCGCCACCTCGACCATGCCGCGCCCTACACCGAGTCGATCGAGAAGTTCCTCGCGATGAGATGGAGGCTCGTCAAACGCGACCCCTCGGCCGCGGTTTCCGAGCCGGTCGAGCCGATCACGTACTACCTCGACCGGGGAATTCCGGAGCCCGAGCGCACCGCGATCCGTCAGGGCGCACTCTGGTGGAACCACGCGTTCGAAGACGCGGGCTTTACGAATGCGTTCGTCCTGAAGGATCTGCCCGAGGGAGCGACATTCCTCGACGCGCGCTACTCGGGGATCGAGTGGATCAACCGGATGGACCGCGGCTGGTCCGTCGGTGGCGCGCAGACGGACCCCCGGACCGGTGAGATCGTGCACGGGGTCGCGCGCATCGACTCCCACCGGCGGCGGACCACCTCGCGGATGTGGCAGAACCTGCGCGCTCCCGCACCGGTGGCCGCCTGCGCCGCGGATGACGCTCCCGACGTCTCCTGGCTCGCCGGCGAACCCGACCTCGACGAGCAGTCGCTCGTCCTGCAGCGGCTCGCGTACCTGTCCGCGCACGAGGTGGGGCACACGCTCGGGCTCATGCACAACTGGGCGGCGACCACGTTCGGGTGGGGCTCCGTCATGGATTACCTCGCCCCGAACATCCAGCTGAAGGACGGCCGCTTCGATCTGTCGAACGCCTACCCGAAAGACATCGGCTCCTACGACCGGCTGGTGATCCGCTGGGGATACAGCCCGGTCTCCGATCGCGCCGCCCTCGACCGCATCGTGCGCGACGGCTACGCGAAGGGGATCGTGTACCCGCTCGACTCGGACCCCCGGTGGGCGGAGTACGACTGGGGATCGGACCCCGTGCAGTGGCTCGCGACGACCGCTTCCGTGAGGCGCGTCATCCTCGAGCGGTTTGGAACGGGGCAGTTGAAGACCGGCGAGTGGGTCTACGACCTTCAGCGTCGCTTCAACCTCGCGTACCTGTACCACCGCTTCGGCATCCAGGCGGCGCAGCAGTTCATCGGCGGGCAGTTTCAGACCAACGCGGTCGCGGGAGATGGCCAGACCCCCGTCGCCTGGGTTCCCGCGGAAAAGCAGCGACAGGCGCTCGACCTTCTGCTCGCCGCGATCGAGCCGCAGAACCTGGACATCTCCGACCGGATCCTCTCCGCTCTCGTGCCCGCCCCTTCGGGCACGCGCGAGACGGTCGAACGGTTTGCCTCCGAGGCGGGCGACGCGTTCAGTCCGTATTCGGCGGCGAGGGCACTCGTCGGCCTCGTCGTCGATCCTCTCCTCGACTCGGAGCGCGCGGCGCGCCTGACCTTTGCGTCGACGCGCGGCGGCCTGACGCTCGACGCGGTCGCGGCCCGCCTCGTCTCGTCGACGTGGGGCGCGGCGCCGGATCGTTCGCCGCGTCTGGCGGCGATGCGCCGTATCGCCCAGCGCGGCGTCCTCGATGCTCTTCTGGATCTCGCGAGCCGAACGGACATCGCGCCGGAGGTCCGTGCCGCGGCGGGCGCGCGGCTCCGGAGCCTCGAGCGTGAATTGAAGTCGCGCCACTCGGGGGATCCGGCCGCGGAGGCCCATTTGCGGCAGGCGGAGAGAGACATCCTGGAGTTCTTCGATCAGCCCGAGACGCGCAAGACGCGTCCGAAGAAGGTGCCTGCGCCTCCCGGCCGTCCGATCGGCTCGTGAGCGCCGAAGCTCAACCGTGGTGATGCGAACGGCTGCCCTCGTCCTGGTGTTGGCCGCGTCGAGCCTTGCGGCGCCCGCCGTACGCGGCGACGAGCTGCAGACCATCTCGCGCGACTTCTGGCGCTGGCGCGCGGCCAATCAGCCGGTGACCGGCGACGATATTCCGCGTCTGGACCGGCCGGCCGACTGGGCGCCGGACTGGACCCGCGCGGCGGTCGACCGGCGGCGCGCCGAGGTCGCGGCGTTCGAATCGCGGCTCGAGAGGATCGACGCGTCCGGCCTCCCCGTCTCCTGGCAGGTCGATCGCCGCCTCCTCCGGTCCGCTTTCGCGCGCGTCCGATGGGAGCTCGACGTCGAGCGCGGGTGGGAACGCAACGCGATGTTTTACGTGGATCAGACTGTCGGCGCGGTCCTCGACGCGCTGCTCGAACCGCCGCCCTTTTCAAAGGGGCGGGCGGCGCAGATCTCCCGCCGACTCGCGAGCATCCCGGCAACAGTCGAGAGCGCGAAGGGAAATCTCCGACTCGCGCAGGGCCCGTTCGCCCGCCTGGCGATCGCAAGCCTCGAAGGCATCCGCGAGCGGCTTTCCTCTTCCGTCCGTGAGCTGAAACCCCTCCTTCCTGCGGGCACGGGCGCCGATATCGATCCCGCCGCCGCGCGCGCGATCGCCGCCCTCGAGAACTACCGGGAGTGGCTCGGCAACCGGCTGCCCGCTCTGCGAGAGCAGACGTCGGTTGGACGCGAGGCTTACGTCTCTTTCCTGAGGAACGTGGCTCTGCTTCCGTTCACGCCGGAGGAGCTGGTCGCGATGGGCCGCCAGGAGTGGGCCCGATCGGTCGCCCGCGAGACTCACGAGGAAGCGCGCAACGCCGGACTGCCCGCTCCCGCCATGGCGCCGGACCAGGCGGCTCAGATCGCGAGCCTCGATCGAGCCGAGGCGGCCACGCGCCGATTTCTCGAGGATAAGAACCTGCTGACAGTCCCGTCGTCGGTCCGGCGCTATCGGGAGCTTCCCCTGCCCGCCTACCTCGCGCCGCTGTCCTCAGTCGGAGAGCTCGACGACCTGACTTCGGAAACCCGCCGCGCACAGCCCGCCGTGCGCTACATCCCCCGACCCGAGCCGTCGCTCGGCTTTTTCGCCCGCTCGATGGCGCGCGATCCCCGGCCCATCCTCGTCCACGAGGGCGTACCCGGCCATGCGTTCCAGCTCGCTCTGTCGTGGTCGCATGAAGACCCGGTGCGTCGGGGCTACTACGACTCCTCCGCGAACGAGGGAATCGCGTTCTACGCCGAAGAGATGATGCTCGACGCGGGATTTTTTGATGACAGCCCGCGGGTCCGCGAGACGATCGCGAGCTTCCTGCGCCTGCGCGCCCTCCGCGTGGAAGTCGACGTGCGGCTGGCGCTCGGAGATTTCTCGATCGAGCAGGCGGCCGAGTATCTGGCCCGCACCGTCCCGATGGATCCGGGGACGGCGCGCGCAGAGGCCGCGGCGTTTGCGTCGACGCCGGGCCAGGCGATCAGCTACGAAATCGGAAAGCTGCAGATCCTGCATTTCCTGGCGGACGCCCGGCGGGCTCAGGGAGAGAAGTTTTCGCTCCGGGCGTTCCACGATTTTCTCTGGAAGAACGGCAATGTTCCGATCGCGCTGCAGAGGTGGGAGCTTCTGGGTCTTCGCGACGAGCTTGATCTTCTCGACAAGCCCGCGGACCGGAAGCGCTGAGTCGGTCCCCTCAGACCTCCGCGATCGCGGCACGTATGTCTTCGAGCCCCTGCTCCATCCGGTCGAGGTGCGTCCGGAAGGACAGAACGCAGATCCGGATCGCGAAGCGGCCGTTTAATTTCGTGCCGGTCAGGTACACGCGGGCGCGGGCGTTGACTCGATCCATCAGGTCGCCGTTCAACGCGTCGAGTGCGGCGTCCGAAAGGCCGGCGCGGGAGAGCCGGAAAGCCAGCGTCGAGAGCTGAGGCTCAGCCAGGATCTCGACACCCGGGATCCGGGCAAGCTCGCCGGCAGCCCAGGCCGCGAGATCGAGCTTCTCGTCCAGGTTCGTGCGGAAGACCCCGATCCCGTGCATCTTGATCGGCAGCCAGACCCGCAGGCCTCTCCAATCGCGGGAAAGCTCCGGCGAGAGAAGAGTGAAGTCGGCGAGGTCTGACGCCTCCTGCATGCGGGGCAGATAGTCCGCGGACAGCGCATGCGCGCGCTTCAAAGTCTCGGGGTCGCGGACGAGAAGCGATCCGTTCCCATACGGAAGAAAAAGGCTCTTGTGCGGGTCGAGCACCACCGAGTCCGAGCGCTCGATTCCGGCGAGGCGCCGGCGGCCTCGTTCCGTCATCGCGAAGAATCCGCCGTACGCAGCGTCCGTGTGAAACCAGAGCCTCTGGGCGGCGGCGAAGTCCGCGATCGCGTTCAGGTCGTCGACGGCTCCGGTGTTTGTGGTTCCCGCATTCCCGACGATGAAGAACGGCGACAGACCTGCCGCGCGATCCTCGGCGACTCTTGCGGCCAGCGCATCCAGCCGGATGCGAAACCGCGAATCTGACGGCACCTCCCGGACGTTCCCCTCGGGGAATCCCGCCAGGCTCGCCGCCTTCTGGATCGAGTGGTGCGTCTGGTCCGACATGTATAGGGTCCCGGACCGAAAATCGTCCGGCAGGCGGTCCCTCCGAGCCGCGACGATCGCCGAAAAATTCGAGAGAGAGCCTCCTGTCGTGAGGATCCCGCCGGCGGTCGCGGGATATCCGACGATCTCGCAGAACCACCGAACGACGTTCGCCTCGATCTGGGCGAGGCCCGGGGCGGCGGCAAAGACGCCTACGTAGCGGTTGGTCGCGTCCGCGATCAGGTCCGCCACCGCCGAGTGAGGGAGGCCGCCCCCCGGGATGTACGCGAGGTACCCGGGGCCCGCGGTGTTGAAGCTCCGCGGGATCACGGTCGTGAACAGGAGATCCAGAAGCTCTTCGGCCGCCGCGCCCGTTTCGGGGAGAGGCTCGCGCAGCGAGCGCGCGAGTCTCGCCGGATCACGAGTGTCGGCGGAAGGCTGCGACGGAAGCGAGGCAATGTGCTCCACGATGCGCCGCGCCGCCGAATCGATGAGCGCGCGCAGCGGCTCGCCAGCGAGCTCGAGGGATCGGTCTTCCTTCAACGGGACTCCGACGCCATCGCATCCAGCGCTTCCTGCATGCGCTCTCGCACGCGCGCGGACAGACCCGGGACGTCGGCCGGAGAGAGGCCTTCCGTCGAAACAGGCTCCAGCACGCGCACCCGCAGGCGGCCAGGGCGGGCGAGTCGGCGCTTCGTGTCGGCGATGGCGGTCAGCGGCTCGGCCACGACCGGGACCACCGGCGCCTGCGCCGCAATCGCCAGGCGGAAGGCGCCGCTCTTGAAAGGCAGGAGGCGGGTGTCATGGTTGCGGTGCCCCTCGGGCATGAACCACACCGCGATTTTTTCCGTCCGCATCGTCTGGGCGGCGGCCTCGAGCGAGGCGAGGGCGCTGCGGGCGTGGGCGCGGTCGATGATCAGGTTGCCGGAGAGGCGGTAGAACCAGCCGAACACGGGGATCTTTCCGATCTCCCGTTTTCCGGCGGAGACGGTGCGCGGCGGGAAGATCGATCCGAACGTGACCACGTCGAGAAAGCTCTGATGGTTCCCGACGATGACGCACGGGCGGAGGTCCCGCAGCCGTTCGGAGCGGTCCGGCTCGACGCTCCAGCCCATCACGCGCGTCAGGCCGCGGCAGAACACCCGCCCGAACCAGTAGAGCGTCTGGCGATTTCCCGGAGAGACGAGCAGCCAGAGGGTGCCGGCGCCGGAGCAGAGAATGAACCAGGCGCCGCCGAAAACGCATCCAAAGTAGTAGGCGAGCCGCTTTTTCAGATCAAACCGCACGCCGCGCCGCCTTCTGTCTCGCGCCTCGCCTCGGTTCGCCCTCTAGCGGTTGCATCCCGGCTCGCCTAGGCGGTCGTCTGCCAGTTGTCGCGCCCGCCGACCGGTGGCACCCACTGGGGCAGGGGCATCAGCAGGTGTCGCGAAAGAGCGTCGACGTAGGGCTCGTACATCGCGATCAACCGGCGCAGCCGCTCTTCGACGTCCGGATCCGACTTCAAGGCCATGCCGGCGCCCTGCATGACTTCTTTCAACCGCGCCAGGTCGCCTGGTGGGAGGCGTTCCTGCGCGTGCAGGTTCGGCTCCAGATGAAAGACCCGACTCATGTCTGCGACCGCATGCCGCGCCATGGCAAAGGTCAGTCGCGCCGACCGGAGCGGTCCCTTCTCGACGCCGGCGATGATGAGGGAGCAGACGTCGAGAACGGTCGTCATGGCCGCCACCCAGGACTGGTTGTCGTGCTGCGAGCGGTAGAAGGCGAGCACCGGGAACGAAATGTGCGTCTCAAGAAGGTCCGCCGACCAGACGTCCCAGTCGTGCAGGAGGTCTCCGAGATCCTCGCCGCGCCCCGGATCCCCCGCGTGCCGGCGGATCAGCTCGGCCGCCGTCGGCGGAGATCCCGCGCGGGCGTCGAGCAGCGCGATGTTCGTCTCACGCCGGGAGAACGCCTGCGAGAGGGTCGGCAGGTACCCGACGACGAGCGCGAGAAACCCGAACCCCGTCCCGCTCTCGATGAAAGCGAGCATGCGCCCGGTCGTCGTGGACGGCGAAACGTCGCCGAGGCCGAGCGTCACGAGAGTCGTCCCGGAGAAATAGAGGTCCGCGGCGAACCCGTGCATGCCTTCGGGCATTTTTAGTTGAGTCCCGAACCCCCAATGGATCAGCGCGAAGCCGAACACGAGGGCGAGCGCCCAGGTCACCAGCAGAAGAAGCAGCGACAGCGGGCCGAAGATGGAGAGGAAATTCTCGCGCGGGTTGCCGGCCCGGCGGCGGAGGCCGAGCGACCGCCAGGGCAACCAGGTCGCAACGTAGAACAGCCGCGTGATCCTGAACTTGCGGGAGACCCGGCGGGGAAGCACGATCGTCTCGAAGGCGTCCCAGAGGACAGTCAGAATCAGGAGGACGCCGCCGGAAATGGCTACAACGGGCATGAAGAGCGCCGAATCTATCGCACGCGGGGGCGGGTAGACTCCCGCGATGCCCGCCTTCGACCTTCTCGTGATCGGCACCGGTCCGGCGGGACAGCGGGCCGCGATCCAGGCGGCCAAGCTCGGAAAGAGGGTGGCGATCTGCGAAAAGCGGTCCGCCGTCGGCGGTGTCTGCATCAACACGGGGACGATTCCTTCCAAGACCTTCCGCGAAGCGGTCCTGTACCTGACCGGGTTCCTTCACCGCGACGCCTACGGCTCCGCCTGCCTCTCCAACGAGGCGATGACGATGGACGATCTTCTCGCCCGATGTGAAAAGGTGATCGCCCGCGAAACCGACGTGATCCGGGATCAGTTGAGGCGCAATGGGGTCACCGTGCTGGCAGGCGCCGCCTCTTTCGCGGATCCGCACCGGCTGGTCGTCCAGTCGCCCGCGGGCAGCCAGGAGGTCACCGCGGAGTTCGTCGTCATCGCCACCGGGACCTCGCCGACAGAGCCGCCCGGAGTGACGATCGACGGCGAAACGGTGATCACCTCGGACGGGATTCTCGCGCTGAAGTCCATTCCCAAGACGATGACCGTCGTCGGGGGAGGGGTCGTCGGAACCGAGTATGCGTCCATGTTCGCGGCGCTCGGGGTGGAAGTCACGCTCGTGGACAAGCGGCCGCGACTCCTCGAATTCGTCGATGCGGAGATCGCCGAGGCGCTCGCTTACAAGATGCGCGACATGGATTGCACCCTGCGCCTCGGGGAAGACGTCGCGTCCGTCGAGGTCGAGAGGCCGCATCGCGCCGTGGCGACTCTGAAGTCGGGGAAAAAGATCATCTCCGAGCTGCTGCTTTATTCGATCGGCCGCGTCGGCGCGACGTCGGAGCTGAACCTGCCAGCCGCGGGGCTCGGCACCGACGAACGGGGCAGGATCGTGGTGGACGACCAGTACCGCACCGCGGTCCCCCACATCTTCGCCGCAGGCGACGTGATCGGATTCCCCTCGCTCGCCTCGACGTCGATGGAGCAGGGCCGCATCGCCGCGTGCGCGGCCTTCGGCGTGCGTGCCAAGTCGATGCCGCATCTCTTTCCCTACGGAATCTATTCGGTGCCCGAGATCTCGATGGTCGGCCCGAACGAGGAGGAGCTCACCCAGGCCGGCGTGTCCTACGAGATCGGCATCTCGCGCTACCGGGAGATCGCGCGCGGAGCGATCCTCGGGGATTCGTATGGCCTGCTGAAAATCCTTTTTCACCGGGAGACACGGAAATTCCTCGCCGTGCACATCATCGGGTCCGCCGCGACGGAGCTCGTCCACATCGGCCAGGCGGTGCTCGCCTTCGAGGGAACGATCGATTACTTCGTCGACAACGTCTTCAACTATCCGACCTTCGCGGAGTGCTACAAGGTCGCCGCGCTCGACGGGTACAACAAGATCGGGCCGCCTCCGGGGGAGGCGATGCCGCCCGGGACCACGGGCCGAAAGACGTGAGGGTTTAGTCGATTGCCGATTGCCGATCCGTTGACCGCGAAGCACCGCGGCCGTCTCGCTCCTGCTGGCCGCTCAGCTTCTCGATTCGCGATTCGCGATTGAGTTGACCGCGGAGTACCGCGGCCGTCTCGCTTCCGTTGGTCGCTCGGCTCCCGACCCGATTACGTCTTCTTTGGAGGTCGCGAGGGACGAAGATCGATCCGCGACGGGATCGCGCGGCCCGAGAAGCGCACGAGGTCGGAAACGGCCTCCGCCACGTCGTCGGGAGAGAGCATCCACGCGCTCGCGGAGTCGTCGTGTCCGCCGAAATCCGTCGCGACGGACCCCGGCAGAACGGCCGCGACGCGAATCCCGTCATGCCGGAGATCCAGCATCGCCGACTCGGAGAGGCCGAGCAGGCCGAACTTCGAAGCGTTGTACGCCGCCCCTCCCGCGAAAGCGTTCACCGACGCGAGGGAGGCGATGTTGACGATGAATCCGCCGCCGTTTCTCTTCATCAGCGGCGCCGCCGCCCGGATCGCGTAGAAGGGCCCGAACAGGTTGGTTTCCACGACGTCGCGGAACCTCTCGGGGTCGAGCCTGTCGACCGGCCCGAATTCTCCGATGCCGGCGTTGTTGACGAGAACGTCCAGCCGTCCTCGCCTCGAGCCCGCGAATTCGACGAGCGCGGTCTGATCATCCTCCCGCCGGGCATCCGCGGCGCGGCCTGAAACGCGGAGGCCTTCGCGCTCCATTTCCTGGACGGCGCGCCGCGTCGAATCCACCGTATGTCCTGAGATGACGACCTCAAAGCCATCGCCGTGAAGGCGGCGGGCGATCGCGCGGCCGATGCCGCGGGTCCCTCCGGTCACGAGCGCGACGCGCGTTTCGTCGTTCACCCGGCGATCCTATCCAAAGAGTGGCCTGTCCCGCCGTTCACGTTCCACGCGCCACGCGCCACGCGCCGGAAAGCACCGGATCAAGCTCAGCAGGAACGGGTTCCCGCCGCGGGCAGACTTCTTGAATACAGCGCGGACAATGCCGCGTTTCCGAGCTCTCTCGCTCCTGCTCGTCCTTTGCGGGCTGTTCTCCTCCGGATGCACCTACGTCAGCAACATCATCGGCTCGGAGAAGAGAGACGTCTACAAATTTGACCATCCGTTCACGGTCGAGGATCCGTCCTTCCGCCGTTCGATGGACACCCTGGGGACCGCGATGGTGGGGGGGAATGACGCCGAGCTCCTGAAGAACGGCGACGAGATTTTTCCCGCGATGACCCGGGACATCCGCGCGGCGAAGAAGACGGTCAACCTCGAGACCTACATCTTTCAGCCGGACCGCGCCGGGCGGCAATTCGCCGACGCGATGATCGACGCGGCGAAGCGCGGAGTCGAAGTGCGATTCTTAGTCGACGCGTTCGGGAGCAAGTTGAAGGGGCTGGAGAAGGAGCTGAAGAACGCCGGCGTCAACGTTCGCAAATACCGACCGTTGCGGCTCTTCACAATTTACAAGGCGAGCCGCCGCACTCACCGCAAGATCCTGGTCGTGGACGGCAGGATTGCATACACGGGCGGACTGGGGATCGACGAACGTTGGATGGGTAACGCGCGGAATACGAAGGAGTGGCGCGACACCCAGGTGCGCGTCGTCGGGCCCGTCGTGGCGCAGATGCAGGCGATCTTCAGCGAGGACTGGACCTATACGACCGGAGAAATCCTGGCCGGCGACGGCTTCTATCCCAGGATCGAGAAAGCCGCGTCGATGCAGGCGCAGGCGATCAAGGCGTCGCGCGGGGATTCATCGTCGCTCGCCAAGATGCTGTACTACGTGGCGATCCAGTCGGCCGCGAAGAGTATCTACATCCAGAACGCGTACTTTCTCCCCGACAAACAGGTGCGGGAGGCACTTGTCGCCGCCGTGCAGCGCGGGGTCAACGTGCAGATCATGGTTCCCGGCCGTCATATCGACCTGCCAATGGTTCGCTTCGCCTCCTGGATCCACTACGGGGAGCTTCTGAAGGGCGGGGTGCACATTTACGAGTACCGGGGAACGATGATGCACAACAAGACCATGATGGTCGACGGCCTCTACTCGACGATCGGCTCGATCAATTTCGACTCGCGATCCATGTCCCGGAATGCGGAGGAGAGCCTCGCTTTTTACGACCGTGGGTTTGCAGCGAAGATGCTCACCATGTTCGACGAGGACAGGAAACGCTGCACTGAGATTACGTACGAGGGCTGGGACAAGCGCGGCCTCGTGCAGAGGCTCGCGGAGCTCGTCTTCTGGGTCTGGGAGCCGTATTTCTGATGGACGGGCGGAGGGCAAATGTCGAACGGCGAAGGTTGCAGGCCACGGGAGGGCGTGCGGCCGCTGTCCTGGGATCGCTTCTTTTTCTCGCGTCAGTCAGAGGTGTCTTCGCGGCTTCGCGTCCGGCCGCCGAGCAGAAGCGGATCGACTGGCTGATCGAGGAGGTCCGCAACTCGAAGGGGATCTTCATCCGGAACGGGGAGGAGCACCCGGCGACGAAGGCGGTCTCGCATCTGAAGTTCAAGCTGATGTTGGCCGGCAAGCGAGTCCAGACCGTCAAGGATTTCATCGAAGGCGTCGCCTCGCATTCGCAGGAATCCGGAAAGGCGTACGAGATCCGCCTGCCGGGCGCGACTGCCCGGCCGATGAAGGAGTGGCTCTACGAAAGGCTCTCGGAACACGAAAAGCGGGAGGCTCAGCAGAAGCGTTAGCAAACCCGACGTCTCCGCTTCGTCCTACGCCGCTACCACCGCCGGTCCGGCGATTCGGCGCGCCGAGAGCGCCCAGTAGAGAAGCCCGGACGCGAAGAAGCCGACGAACCAGCCGTACGAGTACAGCGGCTTTAAGACCGGCCACACGAGCCCTCCCCAGGCGAGCGCGCAACCGGTCAGCGTCGCCACCACCGCCTTCCAGTTCCAGCCCCCGGCGTACCGGTAGACACCGTGTGTCAGGTAGAGGTCTTCGAGGCGCAGCCGCGTGCGGCGAACGAGCCAGTAGTCGGCGATCAGCACGCCGGCGATCGAGCCGAGCCCGCCCGAGTAACCGAGGAGCCACGTGAAGATGTAACCGGACGGATCGGCGAGAAGCCGCCAGGGCTGCATCAGGATGCCGATGATCCCGGTGATGAGACCGCCTGTCTTGAACCGGATGAGCCGCGGGAACGCGTTGGCGAAGTCGTTCGCCGGTGAGACGACATTCGCGGCGATGTTGACCGCCAGGGTCGCGACGACGACGGTGAACATCGAGATCGCGACGATCACGGGCTGAGAGAATTTTCCGACGAGGACCACCGGGTCCCAGATCGCTTTACCGTAGATGATGGCCGTCGCGCTGGTGATCAGGACTCCCATCGCGGCGAAGAGAGACATGGTGGTCGGAAGCGCAACGACCTGGCCGATCATCTGGTCCCGCTGGCTGCGCCCGAACCGCGTGAAGTCCGGCATGTTCAGCGAGAGCGTGGCCCAAAAGCCGATCATCGCGGTGAGCGACGGGACGAACACCGGGAAGAACTCGCGAAACGTCCGGAGCGCGCCCGGCTGGGCGAGCAGCGGTCCGAGACCATGTGCGCGCCGGATGGCCCAGACGAGCAGCGCCACGGTCATCACCAGGACGAACGGCGCCGCCCAGTTCTCGACTTTGCGGAGCAGGTCCATCCCGCGGTAGACGATCACGATGTTGAGCGCCCAGAAGAGGAAGAACGACAACCACTCGGCGCCCGTGTGACCCGAAAAGCCGCTTCCGAGACGCGTCGTCCAGTGGGGATCGATCGCCTGGAAGAGAGTGTTCAGTGCTGCCCCGCCGATCCAGCACTGGATTCCGAACCAGCCGCAGGCGACGAGCGCGCGCATGATCGCGGGCAGGTTCGATCCGATCGTGCCGTAAGCGGCGCGGGCGAAGACCGGAAATGGAATTCCGTAGCGCGTTCCCGGATGCGAGTTCAAGAGGATCGGCATCAGGACGATCGTGTTTCCGAGCAGGATCGTCAGGAGCGCCTGCCACCAGTTCATGCCCGCCGCCATCAGGCCCGAGGCCATGTAGTACGTCGGAATGCAGTGCGCCATGCTGATCCAGAGAGCCGCGTAGTTGTACGTGGTCCAGGTTCGCCGCGAGACCGGCACCGGCAGAAGGTCGCGATTGGCGAGGGGAGAGGACGCGATCCGGGTCTGATCGATCAGCTCGACGCGGCCGTCGCCGTGCCGCTTCTCGTTGCCGCTGATGCTGGTGGGCACGCGCGCAAATATACGTCCACGTCCGTCGCCTCCGCTCACTGCGGGAGCTGCCTTCGCCGTGCGCGGCGAAGGCACCGGCCGGCGGCTCGGCCGGATGCGGCCTCGACCGCCGGCCTGCTCCCTTCGTTCGCTTCGGCGAGCTGAGCCACCAGCTCGACGGAGCGCAGCTCCGCTCCCTTTCCCCACCCCTGACGTCTGGCCGGCCATATGATCCTCCCTCCCCATGACTGCCTCGGATTTCTTGCTGAAGGGCCGGCGGGTGGCGACTCCGGATGGGGTTCGGCCGGCCGCGGTGCGGGTTTCCGGCGGGAGGATCGTTTCGGTCGGTTCTTACGACTCGGCTCCCTCGGGGGTGTCCGTCGAGGACCTCGGCGACGCGGTTCTCCTTCCGGGACTCGTCGACACCCATGTGCATGTCAACGAGCCGGGACGGACACACTGGGAGGGGTTCGAGACCGCGACGGCGGCGGCGGCGGCGGGCGGAATCACCACCGTCATCGACATGCCGCTCAATTCGATTCCGCCGACCACGACCCGCGCAGGGTGGCTGGCCAAGATCGATGCTGCTGCGGGCCGCTGCTCCGTCGATGTCGGCTTCTGGGGAGGGCTCGTCCCCGGAAACTCCGCGGAGCTCGCCGGGCTTCGGTCCGCCGGCGCGTTCGGATTCAAGTGCTTTCTTGCGCCGTCGGGCGCTCCGGAGTTTCAGAACGTCGGGGAAGACGACCTCCGCACCGCCGCTCGGGACCTGGCCGCCGCCGGGGCGCCGCTGCTCGTCCATGCCGAAGCCGCGGCGCTTCTCTCGAAACCCTCGGGCGCCCCTTCCTCGTACGCCGTCTATCTCGCGTCGCGGCCCGTCGCGGCGGAGCTCGCGGCGATCGACTCGGTGATCCGGCTCGCGCGCGACACCGGCGTGGCTGTGCATGTCCTGCATCTCTCCGCCGCCGACGCGCTTCCGTCTCTGTCGGCGGCTCGAGCCGAGGGACTTCCGATCACCGTCGAAACATGTCCCCACTACCTGACGTTCGCGGCCGAGGAGATTCCTGACGGGGCGACGCTCTTCAAGTGCGCCCCTCCGATCCGTGAGCGCGAGAACCGCGAGCGGCTCTGGCGCGGGCTCGTCGATCGAGTCATCGACATGGTGGTGTCGGACCATTCGCCCTGCCCCCCCGAAGACAAGAGACTCGCCGAGGGCGACTTCACCGCCGCGTGGGGAGGCATCGCGTCGCTCGAGCTCACGCTCGCAGCGGTCTGGGCGGGAGCGACGGAGCGCCGGCTGCCGCTCGAACGCGTCGTCGACTGGATGAGCGCGGCTCCGGCGCGCTTTGCGGGTCTCACGCACGACAAGGGCGCGATCGCCGCGGGGCGCGAGGCGGACTTCGTTCTCTTCGACCCGGACGCCGTGAGCACCGTGGACCCCGCCGCGCTCCACCAGCGCCATCCGCAGACTCCCTACGCGGGACAAGTACTCCGAGGCCGCGTTCTGTCGACCTGGTTGAGAGGTGAGAAGATCTTCGAAGGCGGCCGTCTCGTCCGCGCCGGACGCGGCGAGCTCCTTCTGTCGGGTTGAGTAAGGGAGCGCTGTGCCGGATTTTCTGGATCTGATCGACCTGGCCTCCGAGCGTCTGGGCGGCTCCGCGATCGCCGCGAACGACGAGTTTTTCGCTCCGCGGGAGAATCTTCTGAAGGCCGGCAAGCCGGTCTTCCTGGAAGACGAGTACACGGAGCGCGGCAAGTGGATGGACGGGTGGGAGACGCGCAGGCGCCGCCGGCCGGGCCACGACTGGTGCGTGGTGCGGCTCGGCCTGCCGGGGATCCTGCACGGCTTCGTAATTGACACGACCCACTTCAAGGGAAACGCGCCGGAGTCCTGCTCGATCGAGGCCTGCGAGACGACGAGCCTCTCTCCGGAGCCCTGGGAATCCGAGAAGCTTTCCTGGACGGAGCTCGTTCCGAAATCGCCCGTCCGCCCCGACTTTCAGAATTACTTCTCCGCGGCGGCGCCGCGTCCGTTCACGCACGTGCGGCTGAACATCTTTCCGGACGGGGGAGTCGCCCGCCTGCGCGTGCACGGCGAGGTCGCACCGGACTGGGACCGGATCGCCCGGACGGGCGGAGAGCTCGATCTCGCAGCCGTAGAAAACGGCGGTCTGGTGCTTGCCGCGAGCGACGAGTTCTTCGGCCCCCGACACAACCTCATCATGCCGGGGCGCGGGCGCGACATGTCAGACGGATGGGAGACGCGGCGCCGCCGCGACATCGGCCACGACTGGACGATCCTGCGCCTCGGCCGCTCCGGCACGATCCGGCGCATCGACGTGGACACCGGGCACTTCAAGGGAAACTCGCCCGGCAGCTGTTCGGTCGAGGTCTGCCGGTCGCCGGGAGCGGGGGTCACGGAGCTCCAGGAGTCCTCACGCGAGTGGGACCAGGTCCTTCCGGAGACGCCGCTCTTTCCCCACACGCTTCACCGCTTCGAGCGCGAGCTCGCGCCAGCGGGAGAGGCGACGCACGCTCGCTTCAACATCTTCCCGGACGGCGGGGTGAGCCGGCTCCGCCTCTGGGCGCCCGCGCCCGCCTGGGTGCCCGCGCCCGCGTCTCCTCTCGCGGGCGGCACACCGTGATGACCTCGGTGACCGCGACGCCGGGGATCGACCGGCTGGACTCCATGCCGGAAGATGCCGCGGAACGGGAGCTGCTCCGCTGCTGCGGGTCCGCGGCGTGGGCGCGCCGGATGGTGGCGGCCCGGCCGTTTGCGACGCTCGATCGGATGCTCGAAACCGCCGACGCCGCCTGGGAAGCGCTTCCGGAACCGGACCAGGGCGAGGCGTTTAACGCGCACCCCCGGATCGGCGACCGGAAGGCGTCCGGTCGCGAGGCAGAAGAGCAGGCCGGCGCGCTCTCGGCCACCGGCGAAGACGCCCGCCTGCTGGCCGACGCGAGCCGCGAGTACGAGTCGCGCGTCGGCCGCATCTTCATCGTCTGCGCGTCCGGAAGGACGGCCCGGGAGATGCTTGCTGCGTGTCGCGAGCGGCTCGGGAACGACCCCGTGACGGAGCTCCGCGTCTCAGCGGAAGAACAGCGACGGATCACACGCCTGCGGCTCGAGAAACTGGCGCGCCTGAAGTGAGCGGCATCACGACGCACATCCTCGACACGGCGCGGGGGCAGCCCGCGGCGGGTCTTCGTCTGCGGCTGGAGCTCGGGACGACGATGGGAGAGTGGGCCGCCGTATCGACGGGCGTTTCCGACGCCGGCGGGAGGGCGTCTCTTCTCGACTCGACTCCGAACGAAGGAGTCTACCGGCTGACGTTCGACACCGGCACGTATTTCGACGGGCTCGGCATCAAAGGCTTTTACCCGGAGGTGCAGGTCGTTTTCGTCGTCCGCGACGCGCAAGCGCACCACCACGTGCCCCTCCTGCTCTCCCCGTTCGGATACTCGACCTACAGAGGGAGCTGAGCGGAGATGCTCACGGAGAACTCGTACGGCAAGTCGGGCATCCGCCTGGTCCATCGGGCCCGCCGAGGAGACCGCGACGAGATCCGCGACCTGACCGTCGCCATCGCCCTCGAAGGGGATTTCGAGGCCGCGCACGTCGAGGGCGACAACTCGCGCGTGCTTCCGACGGACACGATGAAGAACACGGTGTATGCCCTGGCGCGGTCTCGAGGGATCGGGGCGATCGAGGAATTCGGTCTTCTCCTGGCCGATCACTTTCTGGGCGCGAGCGCGGCGGCGGCGTCCGTGCGAGTGTCGATCTCGGAGCGCCCGTGGGAGCGTCTCCCGCAGGGCTCCGGGCAGCACCCGACGGCGTTCGTGCGGCCCGGGGCGGAACGGCGGATCACACGCGTGGAAAAAGGCCCGGCGGGAGTGAAGGTCCGGTCCGGTCTCGAAGACCTGACGCTTCTCAAATCCGCCGGCTCGGGATTCTCGGGCTTTCTACGAGATCCGTACACGACGCTTCGCGAGACGGACGACCGCATTCTCGCAACGGCCGTCCAGGCGCTCTGGACCTGCCCCTCCGGTGAGATCTCATGGCAGCCGCTGGCGCGCGCGGTCCGTTCGACGCTTCTGCAGACGTTCGCGGACCATCAGAGCGCCTCCGTGCAGCACACCCTGCACGCTATGGGAGAAGCGGTCCTGAGCGGGCACCCCGAGGTCGCGGACATTCGGCTCTCGATGCCGAACAAGCATCACATCCTGGTGGATCTCTCCCCGTTCGGGCTCGACAATCCCGGCGAAGTCTTCGTCGCGACCGAGGAGCCGTACGGGCTGATCGAGGCGACGCTCGCCCGCTAATCGGTGATCGCCTAATCGCCTAATCGCCTAATCGGCTGATCGCCGATACGATCCGTGGGGAGCTGTCGGAAGCTGGACGGAACCGGACGGCGCAACCCCGTTCCGTGACGAGGCGTATGCCGCGTCAGTGCCGGCGGTTTTTCAGAATCGACACGAAGGACCTCGAGCGAAGCTCTTCGAGCGTCAGGCCGCTCTTTTGAACCGCCTCGTCCTCCGTGATCGCTCCGCATGCCGCCGCGCGAAGGAAATAATTCAATAAACCCTGGCCAGTTGCGGCGTCGTCGAACACGTCGCCGACGAGCGTCGCCTGGCCCGCCTTCTCTACGAAATTGGTGAGGCGGGCGGACGCGGCGTCGAGTCCCTCCAGGAAGAACGCGTAGAGCGCCGCGTACCGCGTCGGCAGCTGCGCCGGATGGAGGTCCCACCCCTGGTAAAAGGCGTTCGCCAGAGAGTGGCGGACGTGGTCGTAGTGGAGCTTCCACGCGGCGTGCACCGCCGCCCGGTTTTCGGAGATCTCCCGCCCGGTCAGCGTTCGGTCCTCGCCGCGATTCGGAGGGACCGGAAGGACGTTCGTCGCGCCGTCCGAAATCCAGACGCCCGTCCCGGCGAGCGCCACCTGCATGGCGTGCCGCGCGAAATCGCACGCGGGATGGAGCATGTGCTGGTGCGCGGCGGTGATGTTCAGGGACGCGGTGTAGTCGTACGTGCCGAAGTGCGCCGCGATGCAGCGGCCGTCCCCCGCCGCGACGAGCCCCCCCAGGGAAATCTCTCCGGATGGTCCCACGATCGACTGCGGGGTCTCCACCATGATCTCGAGCTCGAGAGAGCGAGGAGTGAGAGAGAGCCCTTTTTCGAGAACCGCCAGGATCTCCGCGAGGGCCGCTACCTGATCCCGGGTCGTGACTTTCGGCAGCGTCACGACGAAATTGTCGGGAAGCCGCCCGGCGTCGCGGACCACCGACGAGACGAAAAGGTCGAGGGTTCGAAAGGAGCGCTCGCGCAGCTCCTCCGTCAAGGGCTTGATGCGGATGCCGATCGAGGACGGGAGCGATCTCGCGGCCATCCCGGTCGCGACCTCGCGGGCGGCCGAGATCGCATGGCCATCCTCTTCGGCGTCGGGCCGGTTGCCGTAACCGTCCTCGAAATCGATGCGGTAGTCCTCGACCGGCTCGCGGCCGAGCTTCTCGACGATGCGGCGCGAGATGAGGGGCGCCAGCGCCTCCGGAAGGCCGAGGACGCTTTTCAGCACGTCCGAGGAGGGCGCGTACTCGGTGAGCGAGCGCATCGCGAGCGCGCCGAGCTTCGCCGTGATGTCGGAGCGGAAGACGTGCGCGCCTCCGTAGACTGTGTGCGCCGGCTGCCGGCGCGGCGTTTCTCCCGGGTAACGCGCCGCGGTCCCGGCATTGGCCTTCGCGAGCCGGGATCCGATCGCGTCCCGCTCCGCCTGGCCTGCGGTCAGCGGCGGGGGCGGGGGCGGGGTCGGGGGCGGGTTCAAGCGGTCTCCCGCCAGAATTGTGCGAGCAGATTCCCGGCCACTCGGTGCCGGTACGCCGCCGTCGAGCGAAGGTCGTCGATCGGGTGGATCTCCGCCGCCAGAACCCTTCGCGCTTCTTCGATCGGCGCGGATGTCGCGAGAGCGGCCTCGGTGAGAGGCAGGCGGACGACCGTCGGGCCGACCGATCCGAGCGCGACCCGGGGTGGCGAGGAGCGGATCGCCGCCATCACGACTTTCGAGATCGCCTGCGCGGCTCGCGTTCCGACTTTCCGAAACCACTGTCGCCCTTCCACGTCGGGGACCTCGATTGCCACGATGAGCTCGTCCGGCAGGCGGACGGACCGGCGGTACCCCGTGTAGAAGCCGGTGAAGGGGACGCGCCGCGTCCCCACCGCGCTTTCGAGAACGACGACGGCGTCCGCGGCCGCCAGGACGGGCAGCGTGTCGCCCGCCGGCGAGCCGTTTGCAACGTTGCCTCCGAGCGTGCCGCGATTCTGGATCTGCACGCCCCCGATCTCGCGTGCCGCAGCGGCGAGGATCGGGAGGCGCTCCGCCACCAGGGGAGACCGCAGGATGTCGGTGTACGTGGCGAGCGCGCCGATGGAGAGGACGTCGTCGCGCCGGCGGATCTCGCGCAGGGAGACCAGCCGGGACAGATCGAGAAAGCGCGTGTCCGGGAGCGTTCCGAAATTGAGTCCGACGTAAACGTCGGTGCCGCCGGCGAGGGGAGTGGCGCCGGGAGCGTCGCGGAGCATCGCGAGCGCTTCGGGAAGGGAGTGAGGCTCGAGGAGAGAGAGCGAAGCGAGAGCGGTTCGCATCGTCGTCAGTCTGCCGCGGGAGGAGAACCCGCCGCGAAGATCGACCGGTAGATGCCTTCGTAGCCGGTGCAGCGGCAGATGTTTCCGGCGAGGCTACGGCGGATCTGCTGGAGATCGGCGCCGGCGGGGATGGCGACGGCCGCGAGGATCATGCCGGGGGTGCAGATGCCGCACTGGGCGCCGCCCTCGCGGACGAAGGCGTCCTGAAGCGCCCGGGCGCCGGTCAGACCTTCGATCGTCGTGACCGCCAACCCGCGGACCTGCGCGAACGGGATCAGGCAGGAGTTCACTGCCTCGCCGCCGAGAAGGACGGTGCAGGCGCCGCATTCGCCTTCGCCGCAGCCCTCTTTCGTGCCCGTCAGCCCGAAATCCTCGCGCAGCACGTCGAGCAGCCGTTTCATCGGATGGGCGGCGAGGTCCTCCTCACGCCCGTTCAGGATGAAACGCAGGATGCCTCCAGGATCCGCTCCGCTGTCGCGGGGATCTGCCGCAGGTCGATCCCCATGTGGCGGATTGCGTTGACGATGGCGGGCGCCGGGCCGTCGATCGGCATCTCGCCGATCCCCTTCGCGCCGTGCGGACCGTGCGGATATCCGCTTTCGAGGATCACGACGTCGATGGGCGGGGTGTCGAGGGTCGTGGGGACCACGTAATTCGTCATCTGCGCGTTCGCCATGGCGCCGTCGCGGAAGACCACCTCTTCGAGCAGCGCGAACCCGATTCCCTGCGCGGTGCCGCCCTCGATCTGGCCCGCCGCGAGGATCGGGTGAATCGCCTTGCCGATCTCGCAGACGGAGGTCAGCCTCACCGGGCGGATCTCATAGGTTTCGGGATCGCGCTCCACCTCCGCGACGTTGCAGCCCCACCCGTAGGCTCCGTACGCGTCGCCCCGGTAGGTCTCGTCGTTCCACTGGAGCTCCTCGGGTTTTTCGTACTCGCGCGTGACGACGAGAGGGCCGTGAACGTCGAGGTACTGCGCGGGGGTCAAGGCGCCGAGCCGGGCCTTCATCTCGAGCGCGCAGTTCTCCAGGATCTTGCCTACGACCATGCAGGTGCGGGATGCGACCGTCGGGCCGCTGTCGGGAACGCACGCGGTGTCCGCGTCGGCGACCTCCACGCGGTCGTAGGGAATCCCGAGCGCGTCCGCCACGATCTGCGCGTGGATCGTGCGCGTCCCCTGGCCGATCTCCGTCGATCCCACGAGAATGCGCGCGCCGTTCGGCGTCAGCGCGAGGGAAGCGCGCGATGCGAGCCGCACCTCGCCTCCGCCGGTGAATCCGGAGCCGTGAAAGAAGAGCGAGAGCCCGATCCCCGAGCGGGTGCCGGCGAGTGCCCGCCGCCGCGCATCGAAGTCGGTGCGTGCCACCGCCTCGCGGAGAACCTCCGCCGCGCTGCAGTCGGCGCCGAGGACTTGTCCCGTCGCCGTCGTGTCCCCCGGGCGAAACAGGTTGATCTCGCGAAGCCGGACGGGGTCGAGCCCGAGAGTTTCGGCGATCCGCTCCATGTGGACTTCGGCCGCGAACAGCGTCTGCGGCGCGCCGAATCCGCGAAACGCGCCGTTCGGAGGCGTGTTCGTCATCGTGACGCGCCCGTGCACTCGCACGTCGTTGCAGCGGTACGGGCCCGTGGCGTGCAGGACGCCCCGCGAGAGGACCACCGGCGAGAGAGTCAGGTAGGCGCCTCCGTCCATCAAAACGTCGATGTCCATCGCGAGGATCCGGCCATCCCGCGTCACCCCCGTGCGATGCCGGACGATGGAAGGATGGCGCTTCGTAGTCGCGAGCATGTCCTCGACGCGGTCGTAGATCATCTTCACCGGCCGGTTCGCCTTGAGGGCCAGGATCGCGGCGTGACCTGCGAGCATCGACGGGTACTCCTCTTTCCCGCCGAATCCGCCGCCCGTCTCCGTCTGCACCACGCGAACCTTGTCGGGCGGAAGCGCCAGAAGCACGACGAGCGCCTTGTGGACGTAGTACGGGCACTGGAGCGAGCCGTAGAGAGTGATCCCACCGTTTTCCGGAACGGCGATCACCCCGTTGCACTCGATGTAGAGCTGCTCCTGGTGCGCGGTCCGGTACTCGCCTTCGACGACGACGTCCGCGCGCGCAAAGCCGCGGCCGAGGTTTCCCTTCTCGATCGAGATCTCCTTGAAGACGCGCGGCGAGAGAGCCGGGTCGTCGACTGGCGGTTCGCGCTCGTAGTCGATCGAAAAGCGCGCCCTGAGCAGGGCGTCACGATCTTCGTGAGCGACGAGAAGGATGGCTTCGGCGACATGGCGGACGCGTCCGTCCGCGAGGCAGGGCTGGTCGTCTTCGATCAAGGCGATGACGTTTTTCCCGGGGACGTCGCGGGCGTCGGCGACGACGAACCCGGAAGGATCGAACTCGGGCCGCACGGAGAGGATCCTCCCTGCCTGGATCGTCGATCGGATCGTGGTTCCGTGCAGCATGCCCGGAAACGAAAGATCGTCGATGTACTTCGCGGCGCCGTTGACCTTTCCTCCGCCTTCCTTGCGGAGGACGTTGCGTCCGACGGCGGGCACCGGCGCGAGGTCCTTTACCGTCAGCGGGCGCCGGCCGCCAGAAGCGAGTCGTGCAGGATCGCGAGGGCCTCGGAAACGTCCGGCGCCGTCACGTTCAATGCCGGCGCGATCCGGAAGACGTTCCCGTACAGACCGCCCTTGCCGATGAGGAGCCCGCGCTCGCGGGCGGCCTCGAAGATGCGGCCGGTGATCGCGGCGTCGGGCGTGCGGTCGCGCGCGACCTCGTCGACGACCATCTCCATCGCCTGCATGAGGCCCATGCCGCGCACGTCGCCCACCGAGTGAGGGAAGCGCGCCTTCAGCTCCTCGAGCCCGGCGCGGAGCAGCGCCCCCATGCGCGCGGCGTTTCCCGGGAGGTCTTCCTCCTCGATGATCTGAATTGTGGCGTTCGCGGCGGCGGTCGAGACGGGATTGCCCCCGAACGTCGAGATCGTGAGCGACTTTAAGGCGGCGGCGATTTCCGGTGTCGCGATCGTCATTCCGAGCGGCAGACCGTTGGCGATTCCTTTCGCCGCGGTCATGATGTCGGGTTGCACGCCCCAGTGCTCGATGCCCCACATCGTTCCGCCGGTTCGGCCGAACCCCGTCTGCACCTCGTCGCAGATGAAGACGCCGCCGAACTTCCGGATGATCGACACCGCGATGTCGAAGTACTCCGGCGGGGGGGTGATGAATCCACCGACTCCCTGGATGGGCTCGGCGATGAACGCCGCGATGCGGCCGGTCGTCGTCGTGCGGATGAGCTCCTCGATGTCGGTCGCGCAGGCGATGCCGCAGGATGGGTACGTCAGGTGGAGCGGGCAGCGGTAGCAGTACGGCGACACGGCGTGCTTGACGCCCGGAACCATCGACGGCAGCGGGCGCCAGGTTGAGTGGCCGGTCAGCGACTGCGCGAGCGTCGATCGCCCGGAGTAGCCATGGCGGAGCGCGATGATCTCCGTCGATCCGGTCGCGAGCTCTGCCATCATCACGGCCGTCTCGTCCGCCTCGGTGCCCGACGCGGTGAAGCAGGTCTGCTTCAGGTTGCCCGGACTGATCCGCGCGAGCCGCTCCGCGAGCTCCACGACCGGGATCGACGGGTACAGGCTCGACACGTGCGAGAGGCGGTCGATCTGCGCCCGCACCGCGGCGTTGACGCGGTCGTTTGCGTGGCCCACGGAAACAGTCAGGATCCCGCCGAAGAAATCGAGGTACTCGTTGCCGTCGGCGTCTCGTATCCGGAGGCCCTTCCCCTCGGTCAGGACGATCGGCTCCTTGTAGTACTGGATCGTGGCGGGAAAGAGGAACTCCCGGTGCTTCTCGCGGATCGTCCGTGTCAGCTCCGAGGTGGGCGCGGTCGTCTTCGTCGTGCTCATCGAGTCTCCTCCGGTCAGGACCTGGGACTGCGTTTCAGGAAGGAGCCGGCGCCGGCCTTCCCGACGAAGCGGCCGCGGTCGATCACGACGCGGCCGCGCGAGAGCACGGTCTCGGCGGCGCCCGTCACTTCGCGGCCCTCGTACGGGTTGTAGTCGACCTTCATGTGGAGAGTCCTTGCCGAGAGAGTGACCTTTTTCTCGGGGTCGAACACGACGATGTCGGCGTCCGAGCCCGGCGCGATTGTTCCCTTGCGCGGGAAGAGACCAAAGATCTTCGCGGGCGAGGTGGAGGTGAGCTCGACGAAGCGGTTGATCGAGATCCTTCCGGCGCGGACGCCGCCGTCCCACACCAGGCTCATCCGCGTCTCGATGCCCGGCGCCCCGTTGGGAATCTTCGAGAAGTCGTCCTTCCCGAGCTCCTTCTGACCCTGCAT
>JBBROA010000012.1:0-53798 GCA_038229875.1 Thermoanaerobaculia bacterium
CATCCAGTCCGGCCGCCCGCCTGTCGACGTCACCGCAACCATCCAGAATCAGTTCGGATCCATCCCATCCGGTTGCACGACCGCGTACGTGGTTCCTCCCCCTTCGCCTTCGCCCTCCCCGACGCCGCCTCCCGCACCGTCTCCGACTCCCGTTCCTTCACGCACGACGACACCCGCGCCCACGTCCACGCCGACCCTTCCTCCCACGCCTTCTCCGAGACCATCTCCGATTCCTTCGCCTGTCCCATCCCCGATTCCGTCGCCTCTCCCAAGCCCGACCCCGGTTCCCGTCACGCCCGCTGTCCCGCCCGCGGTTACGCCGACCGCCGCCGCTCCGTCCCCTACCCCGATATCGGCGACGACGCCGATCCCTACCAGAATCCCCGTGAGGACCGCGACACCCGTGCCCGCCTCAAATCCGAGCAAGACTCGGGGCCGAGGCCCTCGCCGGATTTTCCTCCAGGTTCCGGGACGCTAAGAGCGCGCTCCGCGCGGTCAGAGGATCTGCTGCGTCGGCGTCACCGGCTGAACAAGTTTCTTTTGCGGCACGATCATCGTTACCGGCAAGGCAAGCACTGGACGCAGCGGCACTGGCGTTTATCCGATTGATCCGCTTAGACCAAGTCCACGCGCAGACAGTTCTGGATGAATACCTACGGGCGATCGCCGAACAGGTCGAGCAGGTTCAGAAATCCGATCGGCTGACGGAAGAGGCTTTCCACCACCAGGCGCCGTAGGTCGAGAAGATCGGTCGGTTGAAAGTCCTGCGAGGGGTGGCGACAACGATGGGTGCCACCGGGCTTGTTCCCAGCGAGTCCAGCAGCGGAACCAAAAGGAGGCAGGGGGCGATCACCAAGACGGGCAACGCTCACCTGCGCCGCGTCCTGGTAGAAGCGGCCTGGCATTACCGGCACCGTCCCGGCCCGAGTCCGCGCATCGAGCCCGCCGTGCCGGCCAGCCCGAGACAGTCCTGACGATCGCCCGCAGGGCCGATATCCGACTCTCCCAGAAGTACCGCCGTCTCGTCGCCCGAGGCAAACGCCCGTCCCAGGGCGTCATCGCGGTCGCTCGTGAACTCGCCGGCTTCGTCTGGGCCATCCGACAGACATCCTGAAGCTCTGAGAGACTAAAGGAGAACCATTCGTTTGGTGGTGACAGGTACGGTGCGTCCAAGGTCGCCGCTTCGAGAGGGGAACCCTCGTCGCCGCTATGCGGTCGGGGCAACCCAAACCCGCGCTCCTAGTGAAGCAGCTCCCGACGAATCATCTTCATGCGGTACCCAACCCGCGCATATCAGGATGATCATTGTCGCCGCCGCCGCCAAACTGGACCCACCGTTCCGTTCACCACCCAATAGGCGACTTGCACCGGTCACTCCATATCAGCGGCACCTTCCGGTCCCTCCCCCCCTCGGTCTTGGATTTCCCGACCGTGAGCCGGCGGGCTTCCAAGTCAATCTGACTCCATCGAAGGTGCGTCAACTCCTCGAACCTCAACCCCTTATCGAGGGCGAGACTGACCGGCGGCCTCAGAATCGTGAGCGTTCCGGCCACCCACCCATGGCCTTCGTGGACCCGGTTCATCCGGCGTACGATAGGCTGTTGACGGGACTCTACGGAGCTATTCAACGGACTCGTCCAGGGGGCAGTGTGCAAGTTAAGCGGGTTATCGGAAGATCGTCTGTGCTCATCCGTCTTGCAAAAGAACCACACCTCTTCAGCCTGATATGCAAGGCCCGATTGTTCTATTCCAGGCATCTGACAGTCCGGCCTGAGCGCGCAGACTACGAACGCGACAAACACCTCTTCGCAATGTCTCCCTTCGAGACAGAACGTCTTGAAGACTTGAGACACCAGGGCTTCACGGTGCTCCAAGACTTCTTTGACGTTAGCCGGATCGACGCGATCTACGAGAAGGCAGACCGTCTCTTTAAGAACTTACAAATCGATACTGGCTCTGGTTATTCAGTGCAGAAGGGGCGGCGCCAGTCGCTGGAGGGATTGACGTACCAGGAGCTCGAATCATCAGAAAAGTTCATCTGCCTGAGGGACGCGCTGATCAATGTGCCGGAATGCGTTGAATTGAGCTTCAACAGCAGCATCCTCAAGATCGTTGCAAACTTTTTCGGGTATATGCCCCCACGATATCGGCCTCTCGTCGTTCGCGATTTTCCCCTCGACGGACCCAGACATTCCAGCAACTTTCACAAAGACAACAATGAGGTCGACGCCGTACAGGTGTTCATTTATCTCGTGGATATCGACGACACCCGGGGTCCCCTGGTCTATGTTCCCGGAACGAATCGGTATGACGTGAGGTCCTGTCGGCCCAAGGCGAATCGCGATCTAGGAGGCGACCCGAGTGATGGGCACATCCCTGACGGCGCCATAGAGAAATACTACCCACGTAAGACCTGGGCCACGCTGAAGGTCAAGCGAGGCAGCGTCGTCATCATTCATGGCAACGGAATTCACAAAGGACCTTCGTGGGCGACCTACGGTGATCCTCGAAACAGGGCCAGGACCGCCATAAGAGTCGATGCTCATGGAAACAGCGCCACGACGAACTATCGAGGTGGCGTCAGAGAGAAGATCAGACGAGAGGATCGTGATGGCTTGAGTAGCCATCTCCAAAAGCTTTTCGCAGAGCGGCACACCGTGGTTGCCTAGGGAGGAAGAGCGGCCGCTTTAGCCCAGGAGAGTTGGCTCAGCAGTTCCAAGCGTAACGAGTACACATGAAGTAATCATCTGAGGCAAAAGCAACGAATTCCTCCGGAGGTCCGATCCCGCGTCGACCAGCGAGCGCCATCACCTCTTGATAAGGGAAGTGCCCGATATGACCGCCGCCGCCGCCCTCGACGCCCTGAAAAAGCACCCCCGCCAGGCGGGGCTATGGCGATCTCGCAGTGAACATGACGGGCGGCTACGACCCGACGTCTACCCGAGACGGCGAACGGCGGGCCACCTTGAAGCGGACGCCCGCGGCCGGGAGCGCGTGATGGCGGCACGAATGTTGCCAGACCGCTTCTCGAACAACAGATTCGAGAGGGAAGCGGAGGCCTCGTTGAGGATAATCTCAGAAACCCGACGGCCGTCATGACACCAACCCTGGAGGCTCCTTCGAAAATAGCAAGCGCCCATCACGGAGCCAGGCGACGGCGCCGTTCCGTTTATTCCGGCCGCCCTGATCCAACGCGACGCCATGTCGTGTTCGTGGCATTCCTCCTCGCCATCGTCGCGGGGGGGATCTTCCTGCGCCTGGCGCCGCGGCCCCCTCGAACGCGTTCCGTCGGGCCGAGGTTGACGTCGATCGCGCGTGCGTCCTCGTCCCCCGAGCGGGTCTTCATTTCTCTAACCGCCGGGGTCGCTAATATCCTGGCGCCGTGTGATTTCTACGCGTCGCCCGATGGGACGGGCACGGGGCGTTCCGCGTCCTCCCCCTTCCTCGTGTCGCGGTTTTGGGCTCTGGCCTCTCCTGGAAAGACATTGTGCCTGGTCGACGGCACCTACACGGGATCGGAAGGGATGATTCTTCCCCCTCAGAATTTGAACGGTTCGGAGGGTGCCCCGATCACGGTGCGGGCCGCGAACGACGGCAGGGTGCTTATCAACGGTCAATACGGTTTGCCGCCGGTGCAGCTCCTCCACAATGACTGGTTCGTGGTGGAGGGCATCGACGCGTGCTGCTCGAGCGGGACGGTCGTGGCAGTCGCGAATTCCAACCACGCCGTCGTCCGACGCGTCGCGGCTTGGGACGGCTCGGACAGCAATTCGGAAGTTTTCGGCGCCCACGGGTCGAACTGGACTCTTTTCGAGGACGTCGCCGGGTGGGGCACCGCCCGGAAGATCTTCCAGATGTCGCAGGGCGGCGACAACACCACGATCCGGCGGGCCTGGGGCCGCTGGGAACGCTCTACCGTCGTTGGCCCGAAGTTGACCTACTCGCTGGCTTACAACAATTATCACCTGATCTGCGAGAACTGCCTGGGCACCTGGAGCGGCCAGAGCATGCCTTCGAGCTACGTCCTGCTCGACTACTACGGCCAGCCGTGGACGGGCGGCGGCGCCGGAACCTACACCAACCACGACGTCGAGCAGCCGATTGGAATATTCGCCGTCGACCGCGAGGACGGAGACAAGAACGCCGACGCGCACCTGCTCGGCAGCCTCGCTTACGTCCTGCCGGCGGACAGATTTCCCGCCCCTCAGGCAATCTCTGTGACGGGTATCGACTCGGTTGAAATCCGGGACACCGCCGTCAGCATCGCACCGGGCACGAACCTTTCCGTTCTGCCCTTCGCCCTTTACGGTCCGGGCAACTTCTCCCGCCTGATTGCGGAACGATTGAGCGCCTTTGGGGGTGCCCCTTCCCTCTTCGAGCCGGCCTGGTCGAGCTCGAACATCTGGATTGCCGCGAACGCGATGGAAGCCTACGACACCGCCGAGAACATTTTCAATACCAGGCGCGGAGCAAACCTGTCCTACCGGTATCAGGACGGCAAGTTGACCAATCAGCCTCTCTGGCCATGGCCCATGAACCAGCGAATCATGGACGGCCTTGTTCTCTCGGGGCGCGACCCAGTCGACGTCACAGGTACCGTACAGTCATTGTTCGGTCGCATTCCCGGGCTGGCACAGCAGCCGAGCCCGACCGGAGCTCCTTCTGGGTTGACGACGACGCCAATCCCGACGGCTCCAGCGCCCGTCAGGACGCCTATCCGGCCGGGACGACCCAACAAGCCGGACGGAGACGGACCGGCTTGACGCGGATCTGAAGAGCCAGCGAGCGTGAAGGGCAGCCAGAATCACCGCCGCGGGCGCTCTAAAAAATACGAAGGGAGGAGAGACGTCCGGCTCAGGCCGTATTCCGCGTGTATCGCCGTAGCGGCCAATTTGTGGACCGGCCCCACGAAGTCTGGTTCGACGCGGGGCAGCAGCTCCCGGCGAAGATAATTCTGGTCGAACATCGAGGCGCGGGTCAAAGCCTCCACGAACCGCCGTGTCCTCAGGTAGTCGCTGGCCGGCCGACGGTCGCCCGCCGGCAACGGCGCGGATCGCCGGCGACGTACCCGAAGGGCATAGTAGAGCCGCAGCGGAACCCGAGTGTAAGGCTCCCATTTCAAAGGAAGTTTCCCGAGCGTTTTCCAGCTCGGGAAACCGAGCTTGGGGAAGCGGTGGGTCACCGCGTCGACGTGGGCTTGCTGACCTTTCAGTGCGGCAAGAGGGATGGTGAGATACGCATCCAGAACGTCGCGCGCGCCAAAAAGCTGTACGGGGGTGCTCGCCACGCGCATCGACTGATAAAAGGAGGCCGTGTTGCGGCGGTTTCTCTGAGCAATCCTGATACTGATGTGGGTTCCGATCAGGTCGCCGGAGATGGCGTGCTCCCGCCGGTAGGAGTCCAGCCAATCCTGTCGAAGGTCGTGCTCCGAAACCCGCAGCTCGGGCGGAAGACAGGCAGTAGCCAGCGCCGGCGACATGACCATTCCAAGTGCCTCGGCGTTCGCGCGGCTCAAGTCCTCGATCGTGCGCGCACGCCAGGGTTCGACCCCCCCCCAGGAACCGGAGACGCAGTCGCCAGCGTATCCCGTAAACAAAAGACGGCTGTGTCTCGACGCGGCGGCGGCGAGGAGCAAAAACTGAAATCCCACGCTGAATCCGTTTGACAGGATTGCTGCGTCGCCGGAAACAGAAACCGCCTCCTCCGTGTTGTCTGCGTGATGCACGTTCACGAACTCGGAGGAGAGTCCCGCAATCTGCGCCGCCCGTACGCCCAGCCATGCGTCCACCTCGTCGTCGCTCGTTCGGAAAGTGAAGGCTTTTGGGCGAAGCCCGGCCGCCACCACCGCCGAGCAGACGACCCGCGAGTCCTTCCCGCCGGACATCCCGATGCTGCAGGGCCCGGACTCCAGTCCGAGGTAGCGGACCCGGCTCTCCATCGCTCCATCAATCATTTCGGCGATTTCAGGCCGGGACATCTTCCGCCGCCGGGTGGGAAAGCGGAAATAACGGTGCTCTCGCACTTCTCCGCCCCCCAACTCCGAAACCGTGCCGGGCCCGACCAGATTCACGCCCCGGAAAACGGTTCTATGCTCGAGGGGAGCGCCAAATACCAGGTCCTCATTGAGTGAAAGGGGGTCGAGCCGGAGGGGGCGCTTCCCGGCGGAGAGTCCGTACACGTCGCTGGCCGCTTCACAGCGGCCGTCCTCGGCCCGGTAGAAAAGCATTCGCGACCCGAGCGGATCGACAAACAACCATAATCTGCGTCTCTCGGGAGAGTAAACGAAGCCGCTGAAAACCCCGTTCAGATCCCGCACGCAGTCGGGACCTCGCTTCAGGAACTCGAAGAGAAGCGTCTTCGCCAGCGACTGGTCGATTCCGATCCGAGGCCGGCGGCCGAAGGCTTCCCCGTAGAACTCCCCCTCAACGACGCACACCCCGGCTTCCCCGCTGTGCTCCGACCACGTAGAGATCGGCTCCGTCGGTCCCGGGAGGGCGGCTGCCCACTCCATTCCCCCCGACCGGCCGCCCGACTTGACTGCGCCGTAGATGCCGAGGAATGCCTGGAGGATGCGAGAAGCCGTTCCCTCCTGGCGGCCCGTCGCCGGCTCGAGCGCATCGTCGGTCACGACCGCAAAGCCGGCGAGACTCGGCGGTTCCGTTCGCGCCGCGCGCAAGGCCTCGAGTTCCGGGATCATTGGGTTTCCGGAGAGCGGACCGGGAGCGCAGGCCATGAGTTCGCCGAGCTTCCCCAGAACCCTCGCCCGCGCCAGTGTAAGACTGAATTCAAGGGCCAGCGGGCGCCGAGTTCGTTTGCCGGGAGAAGTCGACGATCGTCAAGGGAAGGGGGAGACGTGGAGCTCGACCTCGGGGGGGTTCGTTTTCCGTTCCCGTTTGGACGCGGGTTCGAGCCATTCGGCGGTCGCACCGCTGCTCGGCTGCGGTTTTACTGACCGGGACAGCGTCGCTTCGGGAAGGAGCTCGTTGAGGTACTCGCGAATCGCTACCGGGTCACCCGTCTGAGCGAGTCGCCTGAGCTCTTCCAAGGCTCTTTGAATCACCGCTGAGGGGTACGGTGCGATGAGACCGATGAATATCTTGGGGTGCCTCGTCTTCGAGATTCCCTCCCCATCGAGCTCCAGCTCCTCGAAGAGCTTTTCGCCCGGCCGCAGGCCCGTGAACTCGATCTCCATGTCGACGAACGGCGTCAGGCCGGATAAGTTGATCATCGCGACGGCCAGATCGAGCACCCGGACCGGGGTCCCCATGTCCAGGATGAAGATTTCTCCCCCGCGGCCCATGGCCCCGGCCTGCATGACGAGCTGGGACGCTTCGGGAATGGTCATGAAATAACGCTTCATTTCCGGGTCGGTCACCGTCACCGGGCCTCCGCGGCGGATCTGCTCGCGAAAGAGCGGAATAACCGATCCCGCAGAGCCCATCACGTTCCCGAACCGGACGGCGACGAAGCGAGTGGTGTAACTGCGTGCGAGGTCCTGGATGACCAATTCGGCAACCCGCTTCGACGCGCCCATGACCGAGGTCGGCCGCACGGCCTTGTCCGTCGAGATCATGACGAACGCTTCGACGCCGGACTCCGCCGCCACCTCGGCGATGACGCGGGTCCCGAACACATTGTTCTTGATCGCCTCGCAGGCGTTCTGCTCCATCATCGGCACGTGCTTATGCGCCGCGGCGTGAAACACGACATCCGGGGAGTGCGCCCTGAAAATGGTGCGAATCCAAGGCTCGTCGCCGACGTCGGCCACGATGGGAGTCACGCTCACATTTGGAAAAAGTCTTCGAAGATCCCGGTCGATCTCGAAGAGCGCCCCTTCCGCGCGTTCGAGGAGGAGAAGCGACGCGGGTCCGAACCGCGCCACCTGGCGGGCGAGCTCGGATCCGATCGAGCCTCCCGCTCCGGTGACGAGCACCCGCTTGTTCGCCACGAAGTCGCCGATGAGCCCTTTATCGAGCTCGACTCGCTCCCGCCCGAGGAGGTCTTCGATCTCCACGTCCCGAATTCGCGTCATGCGCACTTTTCCCTGAAGGATCTCGTAGAGCCCCGGGATGATCCTCACCACGACGCCGATCTTCCGGCATTGCTCGATCATGCGGACGATGTTCTTCCGGGAGATTTGAGCAATCGTGATCACCACGTCCTGGATATGGAGATCGGAAACGAGCTGAGCCAGATCCGCCGTCGTGCCCAGGACAGGAATGTCGTAGATGACCGCGCCCTGCTTGCGCGGGTCGTCGTCCACAAACCCCTGAATGTCAATGTCGAAGTCTCCGCGCCCGAGGATTTCCCGGGCGGCCAGAACGCCTGCCTGTCCCGCTCCGAGCAGGAGGACGCGCCGGCGAACCGCCGTCGGGGCGACCTGTGCGGTCCCGCGCCGCTTGTCTTCATACGAGATCCGGCGAAGAACCCGCATTCCGAGCGCACCGCAGAACCCCAGAACCGTGTCCACCAAAATCACGGAAATGGGGATGCGCCACTGCTCGTGTTGAACGGGAACGAAGAGTCTCAACGCGAGCAGGCCAGCGCCGGACCACACGGCGGCGTCGAGAAAGCGCCGCGCTTCCCGGATCCCGACGTACCGCCAGACGGACCGGTGCACGCCGGACAGGAGGAGCGCGCCGAACTGAAGCGCGAGGACCCACGGAAGTTGGAGCTGAAGGTATCGCTGTTCAGCCGGGCTGATGTCGAAGTCGAAGCGCAGCATGTAGGAGAGCAAGAAGGCGGACGCCAGCACGCCGAGATCCAGCAGGTACTGAATGTCTCGGGTCGTGATGCGGCGCCAGGCGCCCGTGCGCGTCGAGGGGGCGCCCCCACCCAACTCCTGCCTGGCCTCTGGCCTGCGGCTCAGATCCGCGATCGAAGGGGGAGGGACGCTCGACGGCCGCACCACGGCGATCAAGGTCCGGGCGAGCACCTCGAGATCCGTCCAGGAGGTCCTGTTCCGGAGGTACTCCACGGACCCGCGCAGCTTGTAGGGCTGCAGCACTTCCCGGTAAAACGCCTCCCGGTTGCCGCCGACGCTTCCCAGAAGCTCTTCCTCGTTGCGGAGCTTCAGGGTCACCGGATCCGTCAGCCCGGGTCGAACCTTCAGCACTTCCCTCCACAGAGGATTTCCGAGATCGACGAAGCGGGGGACCTCGGGCCGGGGCCCGACCAGGGAAAGATCTCCGACCAGGACGTTCCACAATTGCGGGAGCTCGTCGAGCTTCGTCGTCCGCAGGATCTTCCCGAGGGCCGTGATCCGGTCGTCGTCATGCGCGGTGACGTGGAGGACCCACGACGAAGGCTGAACGCGCATCGTGCGCAGCTTGTGGAGGGTGAAAAATGCTCCTCGCCTGCCGACCCGATCCTGCCTGAAGAACACCGGACCGCGGGACGTGAGCTTAATCGCGATGATGCAGACGAGAAGGATTGGAGCCGCAAAGACCAGTCCCACCAGGGCGACCAACACTTCCAGCCATCGGGGAAGCCCGAGGCTTTCGCCCACCGGAGCGCGATACCCGCCACCCTCCACGCTACTCATCCGAGGCGGGTCTCAAGCAATCGGGGGGCGCGGCAGCTCCACAGGGAAGCCACCGATGTTGCCCATCAGGAGCACAGAAACCATGACTCTCCCGCCCTTCCTGCGACTCAGGACCGTGCAGGATACACCATGCAATCGGGGTGCCCCGCCGGCCGGAAGGCGGTCTGACCCGTCAACTACTGCAGAGACTAGAGTTACGGGTCGCCCACCTGGACGCGCAGCGCACTGCTCCGGTGTTCGACGCGAAGATTTTGGACCGTCCGGATGACAAATTGAACTTCCTCTTCCCGCATCCCGGGAAAGATCGGCAGACTGATCAACCGCTCCCACAGCTCCGTCGAGACCGGGAACTCTTCCCGCGACCAGCCGAAAGCCGACTGGTAGTAGGGATGAAGGTGAAGGGGGCGCCAGTGCACGCTGCAACCGATCCCTGCGTCCTTCAGCCGATCCATGAAGACGTTTCGATCGATGGAGAGGCGATCGAGCCGGAGACGAATCGGATAGAGATGCCATGAGTGAATCCGGTTCGAGTCTTCAGCCGGGGTCTCGAGCTCCGAAACGGCACGGAACGCCTCCGTGTAGCGCCGCGCGACGCCCTCGCGCTCGAGTCGCATGACCTCCGCCCTTGCGAGCTGGTGGATACCGATCGCCGCCGCGACGTCCGTCAGGTTGTACTTGAACCCCGGCGCTACGATCCGATAATCCCACGTCTTCCCGCCGGAGTAGCGCTCCCAGGCGTCCTGAGAGAGACCGTGGAGGGACATCAGTCGCATTCGATCCGCGAGCGCGGCGTCATCCGTGACTGCCATGCCCCCTTCCCCCGTGGTGATCGTCTTGTTTGCATAGAACGAGAAACAGGAAATCGCGGCCGTCCCCTCGCCACAGCGGTTCCAGGCGGAGACCGCACCGTCGCGCCATGCCGCGGGAAAGGCGTGCGCGGCGTCTTCGACGATCCAGAGGTCGTGGCGCTTTGCCCACGCGCGGAGCTCTCCCACATCCATGAGCAGCCCTCCGACGTGCACGGGAATGATCCCGACGACGCGGGTGTCCCGCGGAATCGCGGCCGGCAAGCGCCCGGCCCGCAGGTTCGCGAGCTTCTGCTCGGCGTCCACGAGGTCCATATTGAGGGTCCGAGGATCGCAGTCCACCAGGATCGGAATGCCCCCCATATATCGGACGATTTCTCCCGTCGCTGCGAAGGTCATCGTCGGAATGAGCACTCCCTGGCCGGGCTTCAATTCCAGAGCCTCTACCGCGAGGTGCAAAGCCGCCGTGCATGAGTTCACGGCTACGGCGTGGGAGCCGCCGACGGCGGCGGCAAATTCCTTCTCGAACCGCTTGACGCGGGGGCCGGTCGTGAGCCATCCGGACCGCAAAGCGGAGACGACCTCGTCAATTTCCGCCTGTTCGATGTTCGGCCGAAAGAAAGGAACCTTCATGTCTGTCATTTGGCCTTCACGAGTACGGCGAGAAGGTGGGTGCGGAGCAGAGGCAGCGCCTCGAGAAGCGTCGCGACGACCCAGCTCCGCGGCGCGATCCAACGTGCGAGAGGTGGCGCGAGGGTCACTCGGCGCACGCGGCCCGAGAGCTCGGGAAACAGGAGCGCGAGCTCGCGCCGATTCACGCGCCGTACGTTTCGGTTTCTCGGGTTGTCCACGGCGAAGTCGTACCAGAGAAGCGCGCCGCCTGGAGCGAGAACTCGGACGATTTCCCACGCCACGGTCCGTCGCACCGACGAATCGAGGATCGAGGTGAAGACCGTTGAGGCGATCACGAGACGAAACGCGCCGTCCGGCCAGGGCATCCGCCCCGCGTCGCCCAGCTGCAAGTCCGCCCCTGGCAAGATTTCCCTTCCCCTCCGGACCCGCCGCGGGTCGAGGTCGATGCCGTGGAGGTCCGTTTCCCGGACGCCCCACGAGATGAGCTCCCCCAGCCAGCCGAGCGACCCGAACCCGACCTCGAGGCAGGCGTCCCCCGCCGCGGGAAAGGCGCCTGCGTCGGCGAGTAGGCGCGCGGCGACCCGCCTCCGGCCGGTCCGCATGAAGAACTCTTCCGCCCGCCAGGGAGCGTAGCGATCGCCGGTCTCCGCGTCTCGGCGCGCGTAGACATTCAGGATCCGCTCGCGCTCCCGCGCCCCGGCGTCGGCGTTCTCGTTCACGAGAGCTCCGGTCCGGTCTGCCGCCGGTCCCACGCGAGACGGGCGCGCGTCGCTCGATCGCCCCACCGGCCGGCAAACGCCCCGAGACCCTTCAGGAAGCCCAGGCCGTAGCCGAAGTGCATCGCGGCGAACGCGGCGGGAAGAAGCGAGAGCGCGCGCCCAGACCCGCGGGACGCGGAGGCGACCGACGCGACGAGCACGCCGAGCGCGTACGCGGCGCAGAGACCGGCGAGGAGCCAGCGCGCGGGAGCGAGAAACGGCGCCAAGCCGGCCAGGAACAGAATGCCGGCCACGAAGAGGGGCGGAACGAACTGCCTCGGCCGCATCTGAGCCGGGTGTTTCTGCATCACGCGGACCTTCCAGTATCCGTACTGGAAATACTGGCGCCACAGGGATCGGAGGGATGACCGGCTGAAGTAGCGGCACTTGATGTCCGACGCGAGAAGGATCCGGCCGCCGAGCTCCCGGAGGCGGTAGTTGTATTCGTCATCCTGGTTCCGAACGAGCTCCTCGTCGAAGGCCCCGGCCCGTTCGATCGCGGCCCGCGTGAATGCCGGGAACGCGACGGTATCGACGAGGCCGCTCCACCCGCTGGTGGTTCGGAAGGCGACGCCGCCTACCCCGAATACGGAGCTCATGGCGATGGCGATCGTCCGGGAGAGCTCGTCCTCGCCCACCGTTTCGAGCGGTCCACCGACTGCGTCGGCCGCTCCCCTTCCGAGGTGCTCCACGCAGCGGACTACGTAGTCGGGCGCGACCTCGCAGTGACCGTCCACCCGGATCACGATCTCTCCCCGCGCTTGCGCCAGCGCGGCGTTCAACCCCGTGGAGACGATCCTTCCCGGGTTCGGGAGAAGCCGGAGGTTCGAGTGTCGCTTCTCGAGAGCTGAGATCAGAGCGGCCGTGCCGTCGTCCGACAAACCGTCGGCGACGAGGATTTCCATTCTGTCCGCCGGGTACGTCTGACGGAGGACGGCCCCGAGACTCCGCTCGATGAAGTTCGCCTCGTTGCGCACGGGCATCACGACGGAGACGAACGGCAGCCGGGGCTCGGTCACGCGTGGCTCCCGGCCAGTCGGCCTTTGCCAGGAGGCTTCCTGAGAGCCGTCATCACCATCCGGAAGGAGAGTGGCAGAACGGCAGCGCTCACCACAACGAGCGCCGCCATTCCGTCCGAGCGGAGAAAGGACGAGCCCGTCATCCTGCCGTCCCGAAGAAGCGGCGCGTGGCGTCGACCACCATGCGCTGCTGTTCCCCCGTCAGCTCCGGGTAGATCGGGAGCGCGAGCGACTCCCGCGCGGCCGCCTCCGAGTTCGGAAAGTCCCCGGGTCGATAGCCCAGGTCCCGAAAGCAATCCTGGAGGTGGAGCGGCACCGGGTAGTAGATCTCGGTCTCGACGCCCTGCTCCTTGAGGAACACCCTGAGAGCGTCGCGCTTCTCGATCCGGATCACGAACTGGTTGTAGATGTGGCCCGGCGCGTCTTCCGGCAGCCTCACGGCGTCCGACAGGCCAGCCTCGCGGAAAAGCTCCCGATAGCGCTCCGCGTTGCGCCGCCGCGCCCCCGTCCACGCGTTGAGATACGGGAGCTTCACGCGGAGGACCGCCGCCTGGATCGCGTCGAGACGGAAGTTGCCGCCGACCATGTGGTGGTAGTACTTCGGTTTGCTGCCGTGGACGCGCAGAACCCGGAGCTTCTCCGCGAGGTCCGCGTCCCCGGTGACGATCATGCCTCCATCGCCGAACGCGCCGAGGTTCTTGCTGGGAAAGAAAGAGAAGCAGCCCATTACGCCGACCGTGCCGGCCTGGCGTCCGCGCGCGTCCGACGCGCCGATCGCCTGCGCCGCGTCCTCGATCATGGGGATTCCGCGCGACCGGCCCGCCTCGAGGAGCGGATCCAGGTCGGCGCACCGGCCGAACAAGTGCACGGGCAGGATCGCTTTCGTCTTCGGGGAGATGCGGGCCGCGACCGCGCGCGAGTCGATGTTGAACGAATCCGACTCGATGTCGACGAAGACGGTCCGGCCTCCGAGCCGCGCGACCACTCCCGCGGTGGCGAAGAAGGAAAACGGTGTCGTGATCACCTCGTCGCCCGGTTGCAGGTCGATCGCCATCAGCGCTTCCAGCAGGGCGTCGGTTCCGGAAGACACCCCCACGGCGTGGCCGATTCCGCAGAATCGCGCGACTTCCTCTTCGAGGCCAGTGACTTCCGGACCGAGAATGAAGTGCTGCGACTCGCAGACCCTAGCGATGGCGTCCTGAGTCTCCGCGCGAATCAAGGCGTACTGGGCCTTCAGGTCGAGCAGGGGAACTTTAGCCATCGAGCGACACCGCCCTTTCTGTCTTCGTGTAGGTCTTTCCGCAGTCAGAGCACGCCGCGGCACCTCCGCTCTGCGGGAATTCGAGCCGCTTGCCGCAGACGCACATCCAACCGATCACGCGCCCCGGGTTCCCGACGACGAGCGCGTAGTCGGGAACGTCTCGCACGACAACCGCACCGGCGCCCACGAACGCGTAGCGCCCGATGGTGATGCCGCACACGATCGTCGAGTTCGCCCCGAGCGTCGCGCCGCGGCGCACGAGCGTCGGTCTGAGCTCGTGCATCCGGCGGATCTCGCTCCGCGGGTTCATGACGTTCGTGAAGACCATCGAGGGGCCGCAGAACACGTCGTCCTCAAGGGTCACGCCCTCATAGACGGAGACGTTGTTCTGGATCTTCACCCCGTTGCCGACGACGGCCCCGGGGCCGATCACCACGTTCTGTCCGATCCGGCAATTCTTCCCGATCCGGGTGTTCTTGAGAACGTGGGAGACGTGCCAGATCGAGGTCCCCTCGCCGATCTCGACATCCTCGTCGATGAAGGCTGACTCGTGGGCGAACCAGGGGGGCTTCTCGCCCGCCGGGGCGCCGTTGCCGATCGCGGGGGCCGTCATCCCCTTTTCGAGCGCCTCCTCGCATCCCTGGAGGACCCGCAGCACCCGGAGGCCCTCCTGGGCGTCTGTGCGGGGCGTCGCCCTGGTCCTGATGCACTCGAGAAAGTGCCGGCACTCCGCCGCGAGCGGCTCGCCTTCTTCGAGTGCGACGGGCTCCGCCTCCGCCCTGCTCGCGACCGGCACCTGGTTCTTCCACTGGATCGAGTGCGGATAGAGGAGCAGCTTATGCTCCTTCTCGACGTCGTCGAAGACGGCCATCTTCCTGTCGCCCACGACGACGAGCTTCTGTTCCTTGAAGGGGTGGAGCCAGGAGACAAAGATGTGCGCCTTGACGCCGCTCGGAAACGACAGGAGGCTCACGGTGACGTCGGCGATTCTCTTGCTCAGGTAACTGCCCCCCTGGGCGTGGATCTCGTCCGGCATCTCTCCCACAAGCCCGAGCATGACCGAAATGTCGTGCGGCGCGAAGGACCAGAGAATGTTCTCCTCAGTCCGGATCTTCCCGAGATTCAGCCGGTTCGAGTAGATGTACTGGATCCGCCCGAGCTCTCCGTCGTCCACCAGCTTCTTGAGGCGGAGGACCGCCGGGTGATACCAGAGGAGGTGGCCCACCATGAGGAGGCGGCCGCGGCTCGCGGCGAGGCGGGCGAGCGTCTCTCCCTCGGAAACGGAGAGGCAGAGCGGCTTCTCGACGAAGACGTCCTTCCCGGCCAGGAGAGCGCGGGCAACGAGGTCTCCGTGCGTTTCCGCCGGTGTTGCGATCGCGACCCCCCGGACCTCCGGATCGGACAGGACCGCTTCGACGGAGTCCGTCACGCGTGCCCCGGGGGCGCTGTCGGCGAGCTCGCGGCGTCGGTCCGGATCCATCTCGCAGACCCAGGTGAGCGCTCCCAACGCGTGGAAATTCCGGACGAGATTTCTTCCCCAGTAACCGGCGCCGATGCAGGCAATCGAAGGCACGGATCTATCGGTCACGATGTCCTTTCGTTTTCTTTTTCCAAAGTGGCATGGGCCTCGAGGCCGGGATATGACTCGCCATACCCATATTCGAGAGCCTTCCCGAGGCCTGCGGCGACGCCCAGCGCGGCGCGAGCCACCGACGCCTCCTCATCGCGCGGAACCGTCTCGTAGCGGGCTCCCGCTGAATAGTTCACCAGAAAAGGACGGGAATCCTTGACCACACCGTCCGGTAGCGACTCGGGGAGGGGAAAGGCCGCGACGACCCGATGTGCAGAGAGGAATCGGTTGCCGACCGGGGATACGAGGACGTGCGCCCGGACGATGTACAGGTGTCCCCCCGCCGGAGCGGACTTCACGTATGACTGGAAGAACCCGCCGCGGCGGCCGAACATCAAACCGAATCGGTAAGCCGCTCCGCGCGGACGTGCCGCAAACATAGCAGTGGCGACGATTTCCTCCGACCCTTCCAGAGACGAAAGTTTCATGAAGACCACAGCCTGACCCTGATCCCACTCGGACAGCTTGTAGACGAGGTTCGGGAAGGCCTCGTTGCCCGGGGGGCGGAACGTCTCTTCGAGGGTTCCTGTGGCAGGCAAGTGAAAGGACCGGTCGCCCGACTCCGCGAGGTAGCTTCGAAGAACCCGATAAGCGGCGCTCTTGTCTGCGACGAGGTAGTCGAGTGCCGTGTGAAATCGCCGAATTCGCGCAACAAAGGTGCGGCTTTCAGTCAAAGGCGGGAGACCCAGGCTTTGAGATCGGGACCCGGGAAGGAATTTATCGTCGGCGATCGTCAGCGCAAGCCCCCGCCGGGCCGACTCCTTTTCGAATTGAGTCAACATTCCTGCGTCGAGACGCACGGTATTGCCGGGTACCACGATCAGTCGCTCGTAGCCGCGAGACGCCACGAAATCGACGAGGTTCGCAACGATTGGATCGTGATCGTAAAGGTTCGTCCGCTCCGCGCGCAGAGCTGAATCCAGATTGCTTTCGACGAACCACCACCCGGCCGGGCTCGGGATGAAATCGATACCGACCGCAACGCCGACAGTGTTCTGCCGGGCCGGGTCATGCCAATAGCCTCTGTAGGCGGGAGCCTGCGGGATACCGCGGGCGTATCGGACACTCAGGTCCAGGAGCTCGGTTCTCCCTCTCGTAACGGTGGCCAGCTTCCTCGCGTCCCGTGAGAATCGAGTCAAGGCGCGGACGATTCCGTGGAGGCCGCGGGCCGGACCGCTCTGAACCGCTGAAATGAGCAACGGAAGCAGATGCGAGCGACGGAAGCGACGCGTAGACGCGAGTGCTCTGAGTCCGCGTGTCGCGGCAGCGTGAAGGGCGCCGAGTTCGTACCCAGCCATCCGCCAGCGGTCCTCCCGGACGATCGAGCGGACGACAGCCCGCCGCGTCTCCTCGGGCAGAGACTCGAAGGGCGGAAAGCTGATTGGGGGAAGCGATTTCATCGGAGAGTGCTAAGGCCCGGAGGGGTCGCCGGCGCCCGGCCGATTCATCTGGGTCCGATCAAACGCGCGTCCTCCCGCGCCCCGAAGTCGTCAACGTGTTGATACGTCCCGGACTCGGCCGGGCCGGCACCGGCGATAAAGGAATTCAATGGGATCCATTTCTGCAGGCGCACTCCTGCCAGAGCACCCACGTAGATCGACCCTTCGCGTCCCGCCGCGATGTCGTGGCCCTTCCGAAACTGCATGCTTTTGTCGGCGCGGCCGAACGTTCGCATCACGGTTCCTTCCCTATCAAGCTCTCGAATTATTGGTCGATGGCCATCGACAACATAAAACTTTCCGTTTGGCCCCGTGGCGATCCCCCAAGGCCGTCCGAGCGCGAGACTCTTCCATTGAGTCAGGTATTGTCCAGATCCGGTGAAGATCTGGATTCGCTCATTTTCGCGATCCACGACATAGACCAGCCCGTCGACACCGAGGGTTATCCCGTGAGGCACGTCGAATTCTCCGGCAGCCGAGCCATGGCGGCCCCACTCAAGCTGGAACCGACCATCGGAAGAAAACATCGCGACTCTGGAGTTCCGGTATCCGTCCGTGACGTAGAAGGAGCCATCTCCGAGTACGGCGACATCAGTGGGCCGATCAAAGTGCGACTGATCGCATCCCGGGACGCCGCGATCCCCGACGGTCAAAAGGCACGCGCCGTCGCGTCCGAACTTGAAGACCTGGTGCAGTCCGATATCGGTCACCCAGATGTTGTCCTGATTGTCTATGCGAAGACCGTGAGGCATCGCGAAAACGCTCTGCCCCCAGGAAGAGAGCAGCGCGCCGGTTCTGCCGTGGAATTTCAGAATCGTCGGCGCCAGGATGGCATCCGAGTGAAGGGGTTCGCTCCATTCTCGCCCCGCCCGGTGGAAAACAAAGACGTCGCCGGAGGAGTCGACGCTCAGGCCGGTCACTGCACCGAGATTGAATCCATCGGGAAGTCTGGGCCAGTCACGGGCGAGGCGAAGCTCGTCCCCGTTTTCCTTCGGCCACATCATTAGCTCTCCGGTCGACACTTGGGCACACCAGGCCACTACGTCCGCTCCAATGCGTCGAAATGTCTTTCCCATGGCTCTTGCCAGATCATCCGGGATGGAAGTCATTGCTCGAACCAAGTACAAACACCGCGAGTCCCGTCAGCGTTCGAAGAGGCGAGCCGCTCGACTTCGTTTGTCCGCACGAAGATGAGAACGGTACGAGTGGCCTGGAAAGGTTGGCCGCGACGCGACGGTAAGAGGCAATCCCGTCGCACCGTCAAAGATGAAATCTCAGCGGATTGAACCTATTCGAAGGGTCGGAAGACAACGTCCGTATTCTTTTCCGCAAAGCTCTAAACGTCCCTCAATCGAGGGAGCCGGCCGCCCTGGATGTCTTTCCAGACGCGTCCCAGCTTGTTGGTGATCCGGCCGGAGAGAGAGGGCCGCTCGACGATCCGGTAACCGAAGCTGTACCGGTTTGTGTCGGAATAGATGGAGTGCCACATAAGATCGTTTGCCGAAACCTTGAAAAGACGCACCGTCCAGCGGCGGTCGTACGAGGTCGCGATCTCGTGGCTCCGGGGATCTCGATAGCGGAAAAACGACTTGCCCGGGTCGTCGCAGTACGTGACGTACATGCGCCATCCCGGCGCGTTGCTGTTGGTGTGCCATCCCATGTACGAGCCGGGGGGATACCAGAAGTGGCCGATTCGGTCCGCCCACACCGGGTGGTCGGATCGGAAGAGCTCCTTCACCTTGCGTGCTACGAGACGGTCGACGCCCCGCATGAGCCGGCGGACGTCGTCGTGGCGGATCGAGCCTTCGACGTCGCGCGAGCCGAACACTATGCAGTTGGCGATCCGACGGCGCATCTGGCCGACGCTCCCGATGCTTTCGACGTCCCTCTCCCTCTTCAGGATCTTTTCGAGTGTCTCCGGCGAGACCTCGTCGGCAGCCCTCTCGTCCGGCTGAAAACGGGTCTTCAGGAGTTCGGGCTCGATTCTCTTCTGCAGATCGACGCAGGCCCGGACCCGGCTCGTCAGCTCCGCGTCCTGCGCCCACTCGTCGAATTCGCGGAAAAGAAAGCCCGAGTCGAATTCGATCTTTTCCATCACGCGTCCCTCGAGTCAGTTGTCATCGATTCTCGCTCATCCCGCGCCCCCCGCTCCTCGGCCGGCTCCCGGCCGTGCTGGAAACCGTACTCGATCGCTCGGGCGAGCCCGCGGGCGACTCCCAGCGCCGCCTTGCGCACGGCGGAGAGCTCTTCGAGCGGGACCTTCTCGAGCTTCGACCCGGCCCTCCAGTTCACCAGGTACGGCGCCTGATCTTCGATCACGCCCATGGGGAGGGACTCGGGGACCGCCTTCGAGCCGACGAGGCGGTGGGCCGCTAGGAAATGAATCCCGATCGGAGTCAGGACGACGTAAGCGCGCGTCTTGAACAGGCGCCGGTCGGCAGTCCAGCGGGTCCGGACGTACGACTGGAACACGCCCTGGCGGTCGAGGAGCCGGGAGTAGAGGCGGGTCAATAAGCCCCGCCGGGGAACCCGGGCGAGCGATTCGGCGAGCACCTCACGGGCATGCGCCAGCGACGAGATCTTCAGGAACACCACTCCCTCGCCGTCATCGCTCTCCGGAAGCTTGAAGACGAGGTTCGGAAACGGATCCGAGGCGTCCGCGGGCGAAAACGCAGGCTCGGGTGTCGTGGGTGCCAATTGGAAGCTCGTGTCGCCCGACTCCTGCCTGTAGATTCGCAGCGCTCGACTGCTCGCTCGTTTGTGGTGGATGAGCCAATCGAGCGGGGTCCGATAGTGCCGATTGCGCACCAGGAGCGTCTTGGGAGCTCCGAGCTCGGGCAGGCCGACCGTTCCCGGATGTCCGAACCGCGGGTGGAACGAATCCTCGAAGAGGCGGAGATCGAGTCCCAGGGTCGCCGCCCCATCCCGGTATTGGCCGGTCATCGACTCGTCGACTGAGGTGTTGCCCGAGACGACGACCAGGCGGTGGTACCCGGAGGACGCGGTGACGTCGAGAAGGCTCCGAACGAACGGGTCGTTGCGGAACATGACCGTGCGGATGATCTCGAGCCCGCAGTTCATGTTGCTCTCGACCAGCCAGTAGCCCTCGTCGTTCTCGATCAGATCGAGCCCGACGATGATCCCGACGGTCGAGTGTTTCGCCGGTTCGTGCCAGAACCCACGGAAGGAGGGCTCCTGCGGGAGCCCCCGCGCGTACCGGACGGCGAGGTCGCGCACCTCGACGCGCGCGGCCGCGAGGAAATCCGCGAGCCTCGGCCGCGGCGCGACGCGGGCGCGTAGCGACAGCCAGCCGCGCCGGACGGCGGGAAGGGCGAACCAAGGGCCCGCCTGGACGGCCGAGGCGAGGAGCTCTGCCGCCGCTCGGCGCCGCGTCCCGTATCGGACCCGATTCTCGAACCGCCAGAGCGCGCGCGTCGCCGCCTCGTGCCACCGGCCGAGCGAGTACGCGGCCATTCGCCAGCGGGCGTCCCGCGCAACGAGCTCGACCAGAGCCGTCCGGGCGTCGGCGGAAAGGGTGTCGAACGCGCCGAGCACGGATTCGGGCTCTCCGAGGAGTCCGGATCGTGACGCGGTGTGGCGAAGGCCGCGGCGCAGCGCCTTCGCGTCCTCCGGGCGGAGGCGCCCGCCCGCGTCCATGCCGCGCACGGCGGGGCCAAGCGCGGACGCAAAGGGATCGGCCGGCACGGCCACGAACGGCCCAGGCTCGTCGGTCATCGCGCCTCCTTACCGGCCGCGAGCGGCTCCCGGCCCGTGGGAGCGGAAATCGACGAAACGTCGGGACCGGTCTGGAAGCCGAAGGAGAGCGCTCGCGCGAGGCCTCGCGCGACCCCGAGCGCCGCGTCCCGGACTCCCGCTTCCGCCTCCGGGGGGACGACGCCGAAGCGCGCCGCGCCCTGGTAGCTGATCATATAAGGCTCCTGATCGCGGACGACCCCGGTGGGCAGCTCCTTAGGGAGGGACTTCGAGCCGATGACCCGGTGCGCGGAAAGAAAGTGGACGGCGGCGGGGGTCAGGAGCACGTGTGCGCGCGTCCGATACAGCCGCCGGTCGGGAAGCATGGGTGTGCGGATGTAGGGCTGGAAGAGCCCTTCGCCGTCGTCGAGCCGGGAATAGAGGCGGGTGAGAACGCCGACTGCCGGCGCAGACCGAATCGTTTCCGCTAGCGCTTCCCTCGCCTGCGAGACGGAAGCGGCCTTGAGGAAGAAGACGCCTTCGCCCTTGTCGCGCTCCGGAAACTTGAAGACGAGGTTCGGGAAGGGGTCGGTTGGGTCGACCGGGCCGAGGAACGAGGCGGGGTCGGCGCTGATCGGCGGCAGAAGGAAGCTCTGGTCCCCCGTCTCCTCCTGGTAGAAGCGCAGGGCGCGGCTGCTCGCCCTCTTGTGCTGGACGACATAGTCGACGTTCGTGCGATAGTGACGGTTGCGCACCACGAGGACGCCCGGCTCGACCGGGGCGGGCACTCGAACGCATCGGGAGTGCCCGAATCTCGGATGGAACGCGTCTTCAATCAGCGTCACCGCGAAACTCCGCGCGGCGGCGCCATCCCGGAACTGCCGCGCCATCTGAGGCTCGATCGAGGAATTGCCGGCGACCACCGCGAGCCGCCGATACCCCTGCGTCGCGGCGAAGTCGAGCAGCCCGTTGACGAACGGATCCTCGCCGTAGATCGCGGTGCGCTCGGGCAGAAGCCCGCAATCCATGTTGCCTTCGATAAACCAATGCCCCTTCTCGCTCTCGATAAAGTCGATTCCCACGATCATTCCGACTGTCGCGTGGCGCTCGCGGTCGTGCCAGAAGCCCGGATAGGAACGGGACTGCTTGAGGCCGCGCGCGTAGCGGACGCCCAGGTTTCGGACCTCGACGTCGGCTGAGGCGAGGACCTCCGAGAGCCTGGGGCGGTTCGAGAGCCGGGCTCTCGACGCGAGGGCGCGGCGATAAGCGGCGTGGACCGCGAAATAGGGTGCGGCCTGAAACCCGGAGGCGAGGAGCTCGACGAACGGGCGTACGACGCGTCCGTGGCGAAGCCGGGCGCCCGTCCGCCATAGTGTTCTCGTGACGGCGGAGTGCCACGCGCCCAGGTCGTAGGCGGCCATCCTCCAGAGCCCGTCCTCGTCGAGCAGCCGGAGGAGCTCCCTCCGCGCCGGCTCCGGCAGCGCGTCGAACTCGCCGAGGACCTCTTCGGGATCCGCGAGCACGTTTCTCCAGGATCGCGGCCCGCTTCGGAGCGCGCGCCGGAGCGCCCGCGCATCCGGCGCCGCGAGCCGGCCATCCGGCCCGACGCGGCCGAGCGCATCACGAAGCGCGGCTGTGAATCCTCCGGTTGCCGGCGGCCGGCACGCCTCAGAGGACACGCGTCCACCGTACCGTCCCGGCCCCACGCAGGGGAATGTCCCGATAACCCGCCAGCCGCACTCCCGAGGCCGCAATGCCGGCCCGGAACTCCGTCGAGAGCAGGACCTGTCGCTCGAGCTCGCGCTGGCCGAGATACGTCGACCATCGGCGCAGTTCGGCGTCGACGTAGCCGGGGTGCGAGACGAACTCACTGAACCCCGGAGGAAGATTCCTCAACAAGGCGAGGTAGTTGGTCACCGTAATCGTGTTGGGGCGCTGGCCCAGATACGTTATTCCGACCCACTGGTCCGGCATCGCCAAGCCGCGCGCGAGCGCTCCGCGCCTCAACCACCCGTTCCAGAGAAGCGAGGGTATCCGGCGTGGGTGGCCGATCGTATAGAGGAGGCGCTGCCTCCGCGGGGACCGACCCTCCATTCCGAAAAGGTTGCGGTGCGTCCGGATCCGACCCGCGCCGCTCTCGATGGCGAGGTCGAAAAAGAGCCTGTGCAGCCCCGGGAGCCGGTTCATGCTCTGGTGAAAGTCCACGTGTGAGAACGCCAGACCGGCGAGGTCGCGCAGCTTCCCGATCTGGGCTTCGATCTCAGCCCGGAGCTCGGAGATCCGGATCTTACCCCTGAGGAACAGACGCGGAAACGCGCGGTAGTGGAACTCGCCGTTCCGATCGACGAGGGTGGGGACCCGGGAGGGGTCCAGCAGCGGCCGTCCGACGATCGGATTTACGTGGCAGCCGACGGACACGTCCGGATGACGCCGGACGAGATCGGCGACTCGCAAGGCGTGCGGGAAGTTCACGTTCACCGAGACGCTTCGCACGGTCCCGAAATCTACGCACTCGTCGATCGCTCGCGTGGCGCCATCGGTGAAACCGTACCCATCGGCGTTTATGATCAGCGCGCGCATCACCGGTCCAGGAGTTCCAGGTAGAAGCGCGAGAGCTTCCCGGCCTCGGTTTCCCAATTCATGTGGCGACGAGCGAGCGACTGGAGCGTCGCCCCCGGGTTCGCTCCCGCGTCGATCGCCTCGAGCGTGCGCGCCGACGCTAGGGCGTATTCGGCCGGTTCGCCCCCACGGATGATCGTCGCGGCCAAAGCGTCGGGTCCGGCATCCCGGAGAATTCGGTCGAGAATCGGCATCGAGGAAGACACAACGCCGCATCCGGACGCCATGTACTCGCACACCTTCACAGGCACGGCGACTTCCAGATGCGGCCCGATCCACGGATGCACGTCGAGGCCGACCCGTGCGTTGCCAAGATACCCAGCGACCTCCGAATAGGCCACTTTGCCGAGGAGCGTGCAGCCGTTGGGCACGCGCCCTTGGAGGAGCGCGAGGATGTCGGGCGACGCGCCGAGAACGATGGATCGTGCGCCCGGTCTCAGGCGGTGGAACTCGACGAGAGTTTCCGCGAGGAAGAGCGCGCGGCGCGAGGAGAGCGTCCCGAGGTGCACCAGGTCAAACTCCCGATCGCGCGGCGGACGGCTCGAGCTCGCGGCCCTTCCGAAGAACTCGCCCGGCACGAAGTTGTAGACGACGACCTCGTGCCTGCGCCGGAACTTTTCCGCGAGGGGCGGGGTGACGCCGACGATCCCGTCGGCGAACATCGTGAAGAGCCGCTCGAATGCCTCCGTCGCCGCGTGCACGGCGGGCTTGATCGCCCGCGGCAGCCAGTCCCGAATCAGCATGAGGTTGGCGAAGTCTTCGTGCACGTCGTAGACGAACTTTGCCTTTGGCCACCATAACTTGGCCAGGGGCAGCGTCGCCAGCATCTCCGCGTCGTGGAAATGAATGACGTCGGCCTTCTCGTTCCGCGCTCGCCAGAGGCAGCGCCAGGGCTGGAAGAGAAATCGGGACAGACGCGACCCGGCGGGCGGCACGAGGAGCGTCCGGACGCCCTCCGCCGTGCCCCGCTCGAGCTTCCCCACGATCGTCACCTGGGCGCCGAGGGCCCGCATGCTCTTCGCCTCCCGGCCGTAGACGCGGGAGTCGTTGACCTCGTGCCCGGACGTGATGACCAGAAGCCGCACCGACCGCAGCGGCGCGCCGTCAACTTCCGCGATCTCGACCGCGCTCAGGACGCCGCCTTCACGTCCGCCGGCTGCCCGAGCAGCCGCGCGTACGTTTCTCGCATCTCGGGACGGTCCGCCAGCCGCACAACCAGGATCGTCTTGCCCTGGGGCGTCTTCGGAATCTCCGCGACTTCCCGGATGTCGATCGAGAGATCCCCGGCGCGGGAGAGGATGTCGCCTCGGACGCGCTCCCCGTCTTTGCGCGAGTAGGCCGCGCCGGGACGCACGAGGAGAAAGGCGTGACTCGGGGTGTCCTGCACCAGCTGGGCGGAGTGGATGGCGGGGCTGCCGCGGAATCCCGCGAGCCGCCCGATCTTGCGTCCGCTCGGCGTCCGGAGATAGTCGTCCACCCGTCCCTCCACGCGATCGAGCGCTCGTTGCGGGTTTCCGCACGCGCAGCGGGAGTCGGCAGCCCAGGCCGCAAAGTCGCCCAGCCGGTAGCGGACGAGCGGCATCGCGTCGTTCATGAGCCCCGTCGCGACGATCTCCCCCACCTCTCCCGGCATGCACGGACTGCCGTCCTCGCGCAGGATTTCGACGATGCCGACGGAGGGAATCAGGTGCATCCGGCCCTCCCGGCACTCCATCGCCATCGCGACGCCCTCGCACTGTCCGTAGTGATCGAAACACAGGCACTGAAAGAACTTTTCGATCGCGGCGCGCATCCCCGGCAGGAGCGTGTCGCCACTCGTGATGGCCGCGTCCAGCGGAAAGGGAGCGATCCCGGCCTCGATGGCGCTCTCCGCGAGCGCCGCGATGGCGGAGCCGTATCCCGTGATCCACCTGGAACCGTGCCGCCGCATCGCGTCGACGTAGCCGGGCGCCGACGTTTTCGAGACGTGGTAGCTCGAAAGGTAGAGCTGACGCCAGCGCGCGTTGAATCTCCAGTAGGGGGGTCTCGTCGCGTCTCCTCGCACCACGGCCCTGCCGCCCATCATCGCGCGAGGGACGTTCTGCGCGACTCCCGCCGCGTTTCGGACCATCACCTCCGTCAACGCCCACCAGCGCGGCAGCATAGCCATCGGCCAGAAGATGCGAAGAGCGGTTCCGGACGTCCCGCTCGTCTTCTCGACCCAGAGGTCCTTCTGATCGAGAGAGCCGGCGAGAAACGCCTGCTCGTTCTCCCGGATCGTCTGCTTGTCGAGCCGGGGAAGGCGCGGCAGGTCGGAGAGGGCACGGATCGCCTTCCAGTCGATCCCCCTCCAGGCATCGCGGTAGTACGGCACGGCCGTCGCGCACAGGGCGACGATCTCCCGGAGACGGGAGCTCTGCCACTCCTCGCCCTGCTCGAGCGTCCAGCTGCCGGACGCGCGAAACCAGTCGCACCACTTCTCATAATCCGCCCCGTAGTAAAGGCGATCGAGGCGGCGCGCATACATCGAGAGCGCCCTCTCCTGCAGCAGGAGAGGCAGCCTCCAGTAGAGCTCCATTTTCCAGTCTCGGATCATCGTTCGGTTGGCGCTCAGAGGGCGTCGAAGGTGACGAGCTCCACCTTCTGGCGCGCCGCCTCCTCGCGGAGGGCGGGCGCGCGCAGGACGGCGAGCTCCGCCGCGCGGTCGTCCTGGTAGTACGACCAGCGCCGGAGCGTTTCGTCCGGGTGTGCCGGGTGACAATAGATCTCGTGCGTGCCCGGGGGCAGGTTGCGCAGGATGCGGATCCAGTTCTCCTCGCGCGTCTTGTTTCCGACTCCGGCATAGCCGACGGTGACGAGGCTGTCGGCCATGCGCATCCCGGCCGCCCGCGCGCGGCGCATCTGACGCTTGCGGTAGACGTGCGCGAGCCACACGTGCGGTCTGATGAGGTACGTTTTCCATCGGCTGACACGGGGCCGCGGCGACTCGAGGCAGATCGTCGATGCGTTGTTGCGCATCCGGGGTACTCCGGTCTCGCGGGCAAGCTCGAGAAACAGGTCGAAGTAGTCCAGGTGGCGATTTCCCTGGGAGTCCAGATGCGTGAGCCGTTCTCCCGCCCATTCGCGAACTCTGCGGATCTGTTCCATCAGCTCCGCCTTCAGCTCCGTCCGCGCGATCCGGCCCCGGCGCAGCAGACCGGGAAACGCGTTTCCGTGGAAGTCGCCGTTGGGATCGACCATCGAGGGGACCTTGTCGGCGGGAAGGCAGGGTTTTCCGACCATGGGATTCAGGTGGACACCGACGCTCACGGCCGGATAGCGGCGGATGAGCTCCTGGACGCGCGAGGCTTCAGGAAAGTTCGCATTGACGCTGACGCTCGAAATGAACCCGCCGGCGAGCGCATCGAAGACTCCCTCCGTGGCGCCCCGACCGAATCCGAATCCGTCGGCGTTGACGATGAGCCGCCGGGTCATCCGTGGGAGCGGCTCGGAACGGGCATCGGAAGGAGCCGGCGAGATTCGACCAACGAGGCGAGCGCTCGATATGCGGTCGCCATGTTCCGCTCGACTGAAAACGCTTCGGCGACCCGCGCTCGCCCCGCCATCCCGAGACGGCGCCTCTCACCAGGGGAAACCGCGAGGGTGAGCATCGCTTTCGCGAATAGTCGAGGATCGAACGGAGGCACGCTCACCAGAATTCCTCCCCCTGCGTCGATTTCCTCTACGGGCGGGATCGCGAAGGAAACGACCGGCACTTCCATCGCCATGGCTTCGAGAACGCTGTTCGGCATGCCCTCGTTGTGACTCGCGAAGACGAACATATCGGCCGCGCAGAGGTACTCCCACACTCGATCCGGGGCACACATGGGAACAATCTGGACGAGGCGCCGAATGGAGCGCGTCTCTTCCAATTTCGAGCGAACGTCCGCGGTTTCGTCGAAGCCTTCCACGGAACCAACCAGCGCGAGGACGATCTCGGGTTTGGACTCACTGATCAGGGACAGCGCGTCGAGCAGCTCGAAGATCCCCTTGTCGCGCACGATCCGGCCAATGGATACCGCAAGCACCTGACCGTCCGTGATGCCGAGCTCCTGGCGAATCCGGGCTCGGACGGCCGCCCGCACGATCTTCGGCGGACTCGGAATGCCGTGTGAGAGGACAATGTGCTTTTCAGCGGAGAGTTCCATCGGCGTGAGGCCCAGGAGTTGCGCCGCTTTCTCCAGCAACTCCTGACTCTGATAGAAGACGAGGTCGAGACGCTCCAGGGAGCGGACCAGGGCGTGGCCCCAGCTCGACCTCCTGGAAACTCGGACGTCGTCTCCGAAAGCCCACCCGGTGACAGGAATCCCCAATTCGTCGCCGAGCCGCCACGCAATGCCCCCCGTGCCTCGGAGATCGAAGGACAAGATGGCATCGAATGCCGACACCCGGTGCATCTCCCCGACTCTCCTCCGAAGCGCGAGAAATGCTCCAAGGTCCTTCAAGATGGCACCTTCCCACCGGGGGATCTGAAGATAGGGGAGCCGCGAGATGGACATCCCCCCGCGTTTTTCATACTTCGGAGCGGCGTCATAGGTTCGCCAGCGCTGGTTGAATCTGGCGAGCAAAGGTGGAACGTACGGCCGGGGCACGACCACCTCGACCGCCGAACAGAGCGGCAGAAGGGCCATGGAGCACCGCTCATTGAAGAGCCCGGAATAGGGATAGGCCGCGTGGGGAAAAGCGGGGGCGAGAATGAGCAGATTCATCCCGTTCTCGCGCCGGACGCGACCGCTCGCACCGGCGTTCGCCGGTAGGCGGCGGTCGCCGCGGCAATCGACAGGGCGAACACCAGCCACATGGTCTTATGCGTCTGCCAGGTCAGGGATTGATTGATCAGCACGACGCTGGCCATGAGACTGAGAGGAACGAGGCCGAATTCGGTCGTCCGGGCAATCCAGGAAGCCTTCGCGGACATCCACATTGCCTTCAGGAACGGAAGCGTTCCGACAAGGCCCGCCTCGGTCAGCAGGTAGAAGAGAAGGTTGTGGGTGTCTTTCCTCTCGTGGCCCAACCTCGATCCGAGCTCCTGAGTGTTAGCGACCGGCCCCCATCCGAGAATGGGCCGTTCACGGATCATCATCCACGCACGGCCGAGGATCTGGTCGCGGCCCGCGGTGTCCCCTGACTCGACGGTCTTCGTGAGACGCTCGAGCGTCCCGGGGTCGCGAGCGGCCATGATTCCCACCAGAACCAGGGCCGTCAGCCCGAAGAGGATCGCCGCGATCCGCCGGCGCGACGAGGCCATCGGAATCATGTAGATAGAAACACCGAGCACCAGAGCCAGAAACCCGCCACGGGAGCCCGTGCGAACGAGAACCGCCATGACCGCGGCCAGCATCACGACCAGAACCGCGCTTTGCCATTTCTTGCGGCGGACCGTCGATAGAAGCGTCCCGACGATGATGATCGCGGCAATGGCCATCGTCGATCCGAGATCGTTCAGGTCGTAACCGAGCGCCGAGATTCTCAACGAGCCTCGATCGACGATCTCTTCCGCAAACCCGGACAGCCCCAGAAGGTTTCCGATGGCAAGCAACGCGCAGGAGCCGGCGAAAGCGAGGAAAACGGTGCGGGCCAGCGATACGTCGCGCAACAACGAACACCCGACCCAGAGCAGCAGTATGAGCTGCGCGGTGGTGATCAGCTGGACGACGAGGGTTCTCAGGATCTCGGACGGGAGGAAGAACGCCCAGAGGAAGAGGATCAGCCAGTAGAGGAAAAACCACCACACCACTTTCGGGAGGCGCGGAAAGCAACGTTTTCTGTACCAGAGGCACGTCCCGAAAAAGAGCGCTCCGGTGACTTTCGCAACCGAGAGGAGACCGGTCAGGAACCCCAGATCCATCGGTTCGAACGGAATGGCAAAGACAAAAAGGATGAACGAAAGGCGCACCGCCCGGGGGAGCGGATAAGCGACGCGGCCTCCGCGCCAGCCCGACACGGCTCGGATTCCTCCGCGTGGGGGTCCGAGAAGGCCCCTGCCCTGGCTCTCGGGACCGGTCCGGAAACCGACCGGCGAATGGAGCGGCTCAGTCAAAACTGACCTCGAAACGCTGAGCCCACAATACGGTGCTGATCCACCTCCATACCCGCGCGTCGAACGTTCTCTCGCCGCGAACGATGCGGCCCCACTCACGCCGAACTTCTTTCGAGTCGATCGCGCGAATTCTGGCAGCGGTATCTCCCTCGAGGATTCCGTCCACCCAGGGCCTCAGCGCGAGAAGCCAGTCCTTCTCCGGCGTGGCGAAGCCGATCTTGTCCTTGCGGTCGAGAATCGCGTCGGGAACGACTCCGCGCATCGCCTTGCGAAAAACGGCCTTGGTGGTCCCGTCCGGCGCAATGAGATATCGCTCGGGCAGAGTGAAGAGGAACTGCACCAATTTCGGAGTGAGGAAGGGAACGCGGCTCTCGATCGAGAAAGCCATCGAGTTGCGGTCCTCGAAGCGCAGCAGCCTGGGGAGACTGTTTTCGGTCATCTCCGTGTAGAGAGCCTGCCGGAGAACATCCTTTCCTCGTTGGTATCCGATGCTTCGCGGGACGATTCCGTGCCGGCTGAACCAGCGGAAATCCATCCAGGCAGGATCGAGGTCTTTCCGCACCCAGCGGCGGAGGGGAAGCTGCATCGCGGATGGAAGGAGAAAGTCCATCGAACGGGTCAGGATGCCGATACCCGAAAGGCCTGGGCGGCGTGAGGCGGAGCGAATGAGCGCGGCGGCTTCGCCCCACGCCCCTTGCCTCAAAAGCGATCCGAATCGCGCGGCGACGTAATACTGGTACCCGGCGAGAAGCTCGTCGGCGCCCTGCCCGTCCAGCATGACCTTGATGCCGGCTTCCTTCGCCGTGCGGAATATCTGTCTCTGCGCGTAAATGCTGGTACCCCCGAAACACTCTCCCTGCGTGTTGATGAGGGCAGCGAGCTCCGACACCAGCGTGTGCGGATCGGCGCGCACTTTGTGCAGAACCGCGCCGGACGCGTCCGCCACGATTTGCATCCATTTTTCTTCATTGACGGCGGGGTCGTCTGCGGCGTAGCCGAACGCGTGGATTTCCAGGGAGGGCTCCACCTGGCGCATCGTCATCACGATCGCCGATGAATCCACGCCGCCGGAGAGAGCGGTGCCCAACGGAACGTCGCTTCTGAGGTGAAATCGGACGCTCTCGAAGAAGAGCTCTCGGGTATGGGCAGCCGCCTGGTCGAAAGAGAGGTCCGATCTCGCATCGAGCTCGACCTGCCACCAGCGCACGGGCTCCAGCGACTCGAACCCGTCGAGAGGGACCTCCAGGTAGTGCGCCGCGGGAAGCTGCTTGATGTCCTGAAGGAGGGTTTCGCCGGCGATGTCCGTCAGGCCGAACCTCAGGAAATCGTAGAGCCTCTGGGGATTGATCTTTCGCGTCACCCCCGGGAGATCGAGAAGCGCGTTGATCTCGGACGCGAACGCGAAGCCATCGCGCCAGCGCGCGTAGTACATCGGCTTGATGCCTACGAAATCGCGGGCGAGAAACAGCTTTCGATCGACCGTGTCGAGAATTGCGAACGCGAACATCCCGACGAGCCGCTCAAGGACGCGAGGGCCCCATCGGACGAACCCGGCCAGCAGCACTTCCGTATCTGAATTCGAGTGGAATCGCTGCCCCAGTGCCTCGAGCTCCGCCCGCAGCTCGATGTAGTTGTAGATCTCGCCGTTGAAGATGAGGAAGTGGCGGCCGTCAGGCGTGCCCATCGGCTGCCATCCGGCCACGGACAGGTCCAGGATCGACAGTCGGCGGTGGATGAGGACGGCCGAAGCGGCGAGATCTCCCGGGACCTCGCGCCCGACCTGCGTCCCGCGATCGGAGAACGCGAGCCACCCGTGGTCGTCCGGGCCGCGATGCTCGAGCACCCTCAAGAGGGAACGCACCTGGTCCGCGGGCACCCGGCCGGCGGGGTGGAGCAGGAGTCCAGCGATTCCGCACATTTTAGGCTCCGCCCGCGGACGCGGCGAATCGCGCCCGATCCGGGACCGCCAACCGGGAGCCGCTCTCCTCTTCGTGGGCGAGCCACGACTCGAGTACCAAGAGGGACCACGCCGCCCCTGCGGTACGGGCGTCGGCGTCCTCAAACAGCGCCCGGATAGGCTCGGGGCAGATAAGTCCGTTCGATACCAGGCGCGAGTCCTTCAGCGCAGTTACAGCAAACCCGCGCCACCCGCGTGCGATCCAGCGGCCGACCGGGACACCGAAACCGCGCTTGCCGCGGAGCGCGACCCTACGTCCTATCCGCCGCGCGGCCAATGTTAGGAGAACGGCCTCGAGTCGGTATCCGCGCAGCCTGACCCGGTATGGCAAGGAGCCTGCGAACTTCCATAGGTGTTCGTCCAAGAAAGGCGCACGAGCCTCGAGGCCGTAATACATCGTGGCCGCATCCACCTTAGTCAGGAACTCGCCCAAAAAAAATGCATCGCCGCTCGTACTTGAGAAACTCGCGCAGAGCGAGCGCGACCGCCCGGGACACCCGCAGCATTCCGAGTGCCGAGGCGCAAGCGAACGGTTCCGAGTATGCCGACACCAACTCGGACAAGTCGGGCGGCTCGGCGTCTCCCGTCGGGGCCCCTCCGGACCAGGGCGTCCGTCATCCGCGCGACGGACTCCGACGCTCTCGCGTGGCCGCGCGACCCCACAATTCCGGCTATCCCGCACATCGGATGACGTCCTTCCCCTGGCTCCTTCGACTCTGCCTCAAGAACTCAACACCTTGCGAAAGAAGGCTCGCCCGGTCCCGACGCTTTGGTAGATCCGTGCACCGCCCAGAGACAGAACAAAGTGAGCCAACGCGGAAAGTCTGGGTCGAAGTTTGAGGGATTTTGCGAGAGCCCGACGGCCCTTGCGCGGATCGCCCACGGAGCAATACAGGACCCCCACGTTCAGATACAGATGACTCAAGCTGTTCGGATCCTCCGCAAAGAAATCTGCGTGTTTGCGCAAGATGGTCTCTTCGCCTGCGATGATCTTATGGGGGTTGCCTGAGAGCGCATTCCCATGCACGAAGTACCGGATGAGGGGGCGGTCGACGCCGACTAGCCGATATCCCGCGAGGAAGATCCGGATCCACATGTCATAGTCGCTGCAGTACAGAATTCTCTCGTCGAACAAGCCGACTCTCTCGATCGTTTCACGTGGCACCATTACCGTCGATGTCGTGATCCGGAACCAGCGAAGCTGGGCTTCGACGTCGCCGCCGGCGGCGAGCGCCTTCGATCGGCCCGTCGCGGCGAAGAACGTCTCGCGAGCGGTGTAGACGAGTCCGACTCCAGGCCCCTCTCGGTCGAATTCCGCGAGCTGGCACGAGAGCTTCTCCGGAAACCACTGATCGTCGTCATCCAAAAATGCGACGTAACGGCCGCGGGAGTGTCGGATACCGTCGTTGCGCGCCGCCGCGTCGCCGCCGTTCAAACTCCGGCGCACATACTTGACTCTCGAATCGCGAAAGCTCGCCACCACGCTCTCGTTGTCCTCCGTGGAGGCGTCGTCCGCGACAATGACCTCGAAATCCTGTTCCGTCTGGCCGAGCACGCTCCGGATCGCAACGGCCAGGGTCGCCGCGCGGTTGTACGTCGGAATCACGACGCTGACGAGAGGGACGGCCGCCATGGCATTGGGGTTCATCTCGACAAAGCGCGATCGCGCCTGCGCCCGGGAGTGGCTGTGGATGTCCCCCCGCTGGGCGAGGGAGCGTTCGCGTGGATGTTTCGGCCCGCGAGTTCTCGATAAAGATCGATCGTCCGGGCGGAGACATTCGCCCAGGAGTAGCGAGTTTCGGCGAGCATTCTCGCGTACGCTCCCATCGCGGCGTTCGTCTCGCATGACTCGATCACCCGCACAAGCGCGTCGGCCAGCGCTCGTGCATCCCGCGGCGGGACAACGTAGCCGCTTTTTCCCGGCTCCACCGACTCTCCCAGACCGCCCGTCGAGGTGACGACGACCGGCCGCCCGGCGGCATACGCCCAGAGCAAGACACCGCTCTGGTAGGTTTTCACATAAGGCAACGCGACGACATCGGCGGCGACGAGATAGGTCGCGAGCCTTTCGAACGGAACGTATTCCGGCACCACCATGACGTCGCTACGCCCCGCGAGACCCTCGAGGAGCCGCGAGTAGCTAGTGGCGCTTTCGGGGTCTTCCCGATCGATCATGCCGACGATGAGAAGTTTCGCGCTCGACACCCGATTGCGGACCGACGCGAAGGCCTTTACGAGGTACTCCAGCCCCTTGTACCGCTTGATCATTCCCAGGAAGAGAATGACGCGGTCGGCCGACTGCAGCCCCAGGCGATTGCGGGCCATATGCTTGGTCAGTCCGCCGGCGAAGACCTCCGTGGAGCTTCCATGCGGAATCACCACGATCTTCTTCTCGTCTAGATCAAACACATCGCGAAGTTCCGCACGATTCCGCTCCGTGTGAACGATCACCCGATCGACAAATCGGTAAAGACGGCCGAAGAATGCGCGATCCTCGTCCGAGTCACTCCCATGGGGAAGCAGGTCATGAGCTGTGTGGACCAGCGGAATGCCAGCCCGCTTCAACCGGCGGAGGAAGTCCCACTCCTCATCCCGCGCAACCAGCCATTGCACGTGGAACACATCGGGCCGGCGAAATCGGACTCCGAGGGCGAGCTTCCCGAGGAGAAGACGGATGCGCCAGCGCCGCAGCCTCCCCGAAAATCCTCCGAGAGTCTCCGTTCTTCCGCCGGCCGGCTCAGTGCCGGGCCGCCGCCTCGTCCTGAAGCGCGAGACGATGGACTTCAGCCGGCTTCGATCGAAGAGAACGAGGAGCCGGAAGCGTCTCGGCAGATCGATCAGTTCGTATGGCGCGGACGCCAGGACGGTCACGGAAATGGATTTCGCCATTTCCTGGGCGAGACTATGGGTGTACTGGCAGACCCCGCCGTGGCCAGACGGGTCATAAATCAGGACCCGCAGGGGATTCGTCGGCCTCAGGCCCAAGTAGAATCTCCCGTTTGAAATCCGGAGACGTAGCTGCGACCAAGAAGCTCTTCGTAAATACCGACCGTTCGCTCGACCATGATTCTCGGGTTGAAATCGCGCCGCGCTCGGGCTTCTCCCGCCTCGCCCAGCCGTTGGGCGAGCTGCGTGCGGGAAAGAACCTCCCGGATTGCTGAAGCCAGAGCGGCGGAATCCCGCGGTGTTACGAGAAGACCTGTGACATCGTGTTCGACAGCCTCGTCGGTCCCGCCCACTTTCGTCGCGACGACGGGCTTGCCGGCCGCCATCGCCTCGAGGACGGAGAGGGGAAGGCCCTCGAAGAGTGACGGAAGGACAAAGAGGTCACAAGCCGCCAGCAATTCCCGTCCGTCCCGTCGGTACCCGAGAAACAGGAATCGGTCGGCGACGCCTGCGGACCTCGATAGGCCCTCGAGCTCCGCCCGATCGGGGCCCTCGCCGGCGACTAGAAAGAGCGCGTCGGGCACTAAAGCGGCAGCCTCGATGAGGTAGCGAATGCCTTTTTGCTTCTCCAGCCGCGCCAGCGTGAGCACGATGGGGCGCTCGCCGCCGGCTCCCAACGCGCGCCGTAGCACGGCGGCGGCTTCGGTCCCCGTTGCCCGGACATCGCGAACGGAATTGCGAATCACGCGAATTTTTTTTCCAGGATGAATGATGCGGGGATACAGTTCGGACGCGAGGTGCTCGGAAACGGCAATGTAGACATCGACCGCACCGGACACAGCCTTCTGCATCCTCCGGGATCGCGGCGTTTCGATTTCCCCGAACAGATGCTGGGTCGCCACGACGGGCACCCGGGCGAGCCATGCCGACACTATCCCGTAGGTGCTGGCGAGCGGCCACTGGAGGTGGGCGTGGAAGAGTCGCGCTCCATGGCGGCGGATCCGCCGCCGGAACTCTCGCAGCCACGCGACATCCCAGTGTCCGGGGAGCGACTCGAAGATGTCAGTTTCTATCTCGAGGTCTCGAGCCCGGGTCACGAGCGGAGAAAGACCCGGACTCGTATGGTGAAAGAGCACGGGTCGCCAAACTCTTCGGTCGAGCCCTTCGATCAAATTCAGCATCGCGATCTCCGCGCCGCCGAACCCGGTGCTGTCCGTATAACAGACGACGGTGCGGCTCATCGACGGGAGGCCACGGGGGCGGCCCGGTTGGACGGCGGTTCGGTGTCCGGCGCTCGGTCGAGCTCGGGCCTGGCGCCCAGCCAGAAGAAGTAGTCGAGCGCGAGACCGTAGAAGTCGATGCGCCCGCCCCAGAGCGCACGGCCCCGTTTGTCCAGGATGCGCTCGGTGTTCTGCACCACGAAAACCACCGCGTTCGGCAATTTCGGGAACACCCGGCTGGCCCTCAGTAGTCCGGCTCGCAGGGCGCGCCACTTGCTGGACCCGTTCTCATAATTCATCAATCGAGAAACCCAGTCGGGGTGTTTGCGCCCGCACAGCACGGCCGTGCGGCCCTGCGCGATCCAATCGCGGGCGAGCATCGCGAACGTCTTCTCGTAATGCTGACGGGCGAGCGCAGCGGAACTGTAGGTCAGCTCCACTCCCGCGGCCATCAGGCGCAGCGCGAGCTCTCCGTCCTCGTTGCCGTAGACGCGGAAGTCCTCGTCGAACACCCCGACCTCCAGAAGCACGGCGCGAGGGATCGAGAAATTCCCGCTATAAAACTCGCGGAAGCTCACGCGATACCCGGGCTGACTCAGCACGTCGAAGTGCCTATCGAACTTTTGACCGACATACCGCACGATGGGAGGCGAGAAGCGATCGTGCCGGATAGGGACGGCTCCCACGACTCCGCGCGCCCTTCCCGGCGTATGCTCTGCGCGGTGGGCCTCAAGAAAACCGGCGACCGGCTCCATGTCGTCGTCCAAGAGAATGATCAGTTCGCCCCGCGCCGCTCGGATTCCCGCGTTGCACGCGCCTGCTCTCCCGCGGTTCGGTTGCCAGATGCCGCGCAGCGAAAAGGGGGCGTTATAGCCGGCCACGAGCTCTCGCGTTCCATCCTCAGAGCCGTCGATCGAGACGACGACTTCGAATGAGGAGGGGGACATCGTCTGACGCGCTAGCGTATCGAGTGCGCGGCGCACGGACTCCCGCCGGTTGAACGTGGGGACGACGACGCTGATAGCTTCAGCCACGGGGCATCCGGGGGACGGGCGACGGACGGGCGACGGAAGGCGGAGGACGCTGGACTCCGCCGGAAGCCCGTCCTACTACGGCGGGCCGGCGTGCGAAGAGGAAGACTCGAAGCCCGTAGAAGTCACTGGCGGAAACCAGCTCGTATCGAGACGCGAAGGCCTCGGGGACCCACGGCTCGGAGAGGGAGATGACGCGCCACATCCCGGACCATGTCAGTCGAGCGAGCGCGATGCTGAAGCCCTCGTCGAGCCAGCTGCTCTTCGCACCCAAGCGGAAAAAGACCAGCGCGAGAGCCCCCGCCGAGCCGGCCAGGATGGCGGCGACGTCTTGGAAGGGCGCGATCTCTCCTGGAGCCGTGTTTCGCGCGCGCGGGGGGAGAGGACTCGCGACGCTCACCGCGCCACGGCCTCGTGCTTCCGTTGGACAGAGGCCGCCTTCGCCTTGATCTCGCTGTCTGCGTAACGCCCGGTGAGCGAGTCGGGATGATAGCGGTAATGGTAGAGGGGGATGGCGAGCCGCTGCATCCGAAACCGCTTCGACACGCGGATCCAGTAGTCGTAGTCTTCGGCGAGGAATGCCGCGGAGTCATAATTGCCCACGGACTCATAAACACGTCGCCTGTAGAGGAAACACGCGCCGATGCCATTTGCGATCGCGAGCTCCGAGACCGGCCGCGTCCTGAGGATTCCGGCGCCGAAAGGCTGGCCTGCCTCGTCGATCATGAAACTGTCGGCGTACACGAAGTCGATCTCGGGATACCTGCTCAGGAAGCTCACGAGAGTCTCGACAGCGGCAGGCTCGTAGAAGTTGTCGTCCGAGGTCCATGTCACGAGCTCGCCGGTGCTGTTGCGAAACCCCGTGTTGAGGCCCGCGGCAATCCCCTGGTTCCGCTCGTGCCGGATGTAACGAAGGCGCCCGTCCGAGAATCGGGAAACCACTCCCCACACATCGGCCTTCGACCCGTCGTCTACCACGAGGACCTCCAGCCTGCGGTGGGTCTGGTCGAGGCAGCTCTGGATCGATTCTTCGAGAAAGCGCACGCCGTTGAACGTGGGAAGGACGATGCTGACCAGGGGCTCGGACTTCGGCCGGGCCGGGCGGGGAGCGGCCCCGCGGATCCATGGGAACCGATATTCGCTCGAGAGCGAGGATCGGAGCTGGCGCCCCCACCGGAGATCTTCGACGTCTAGAGCGTCGGGGTCGCGGGACAGAAGGGCTTCGGCCACCTCAGCGCGGCAGATCCGGAGCAGATCAGCCGCCGGAAACGTGGGGACCCATCTCCGGCCCGCGATGAAGCTCAGCAGCGAGCTCGCGACCGTGACCCGTTTTCCGGCGTAGCTCGCGAAGAGCGTGCCGGTGCTCTCGACGGACCGCCCGTCGTCGCAGAACACCTCCAGATTGGATCGGATCGCAACGGTTCTCATAGAAGCATCAGGTCCGTTTTTCCCCGATCGTGACGAGGAGGTACCCCTGCCTCAGGAGCGCGGGACGCGACTCGTCCGCCGGCAGAACGGCCGTCAGGATTTTCCGGATCCTGTCACCGAACGGCATCCTCAGAAAATTCAGCGAGTGCCGCGCCGCGAGCGTAAACTCCCGGACCGGGCCGCTCCCCGCGGCGGCGAAGTCGGCCTTCAGGCTCGAATAAGGAACTTCACCGCCCCAGTACCAGGTCTTGTTCCTCTCCATGTACCACTTGCCGAGCCGGTAGGGCAGCGACCAGGCGTTGGGGACCATCACGATTACGCTCCCCGTAGAGATGCGGAACGCCTCCCGGAGGATGGAGCGAATCTGCGCATGCGTGAAGTACTCGAACACGCCACAGCTGAACACGACGTCGAACGAGTCGTTCGCGAACGGCAGCGGCTGCGTGATGTCGGACTGACAGAAGTGGGCTGAAGCGCCGATTTTACGGAAGAGGCTCGATGAGAACTCCATGTTTCCGGCCGACCAGTCCACCAGCGTGGTCTGTCGGCCTTTCAGGGCGAGGGTGGCGGAGTGTTCGCCGCGGCCGCTTCCGAGATCGAGCACGCGAGTGCCGGGCTGAGTCTCGCGCAGGAGGATGTCGGTCCAGGGCAGGGAGTCGCCCTGCACAACCGCAGCCGCGGCGGCGTCGAGGGTCGCCTCGCTGGCGAGAACCTTCGCCCACTCCGTGCTCGCGAGATTCCAGGGAGCCGTCATCGGTCGTGGTTCTTCTTATCGAAAAATGTCGAAGGATCGCTCCGGGCCACCCAATTCTTGCGACCGAAACAATTCGAAACCTCTTCCGGGGACATGTCGGCGGTTGTTTCGACGAGCTGCGCGTCGATCCCGCCATCAACCCTGCGGCGACCGGCCGAGGCTACATCGACAACGGCTACTACCTGACTCCTGACCCCAAAATCTACGCGGCGATGATTCTCGATTTTCAGCCCCGCCGGATCGTAGAGGTCGGCTCCGGCTTCTCCACGCTGATCGGCCGCCGGGCGGTTGAGCGGCTCTCGAAACCCCGCGAGATCGTTGTAATCTATCCGGAGACGAGAACGGCCGTCGAGAAAGCCGCGGACCGGGTTTTCCGATCCTACGTCGAGGATACAGACCTCTCGCAGATCTCGATCGACTCGTCCACGCTTTTCTTCATCGACTCGAGCCACATCACCCGAGCGGCAGGCCCATCCCGACGCTGTACACCCGCCTTCTTCCCTTCCTCACCGCGGGCGCGCTGGTCCACGTCCACGACATCTATATCGCATACGCCTACCCTTTTATGTACCAGGACCGCCTCTACACGGAGCAGTATGTTCTGCGCGCGCTGCTCAGTCACTCGGGGCGCTACCGGATACTTCTCTCGACGTACTACCTGAGCCGCACCCATCCGGAGGTCATGCGGGAAACCTTCGGCGAAGAGGTCTTCGGGCGCGGCATCGTCCCTCCGGCGCCCGGACGGGACACACGGTTCTACGGCGAGTCGTTCTGGTTTTCGGTTCAGGGCTGGTCCGTTACGCGTCTGCGAAGAGTCGGCGGCTACTCGAAAGATGGGGACTGCCGGAGAAGCCACGCGTCGATGAAGTACTTGGGGGCCCAGCTAATCTCTTCCGCAGGCATGTACCGCGCGCCGCGGCCGTAGCTGCCGAAAAAACCACCGCTGTCGTTCTGGAGAGTCGTCAGGTAATCCATGGCGCGGTCGGCGGGCTCGCGATCTTCGAGCAGATACCAGGCGACGGCGAGCTGCGCGATGCCGGTGGAACAGACCCATTCGGCCCCGGGGAACGCGGCGATCGATCCGTTCTCTTTCTGGATCGCCGCCGCCTGCGCCAGCCCGCGCCGCGCAAGGGCATGTTCACCCATTTCGACGAGCGCTTCCATCATGTAACCGAAGATGTGGGAGAGCGTGGACATCTGCGGTTTGAAATCCGTCAGGTCGGGCTTTGCCGTGTACCAGCCGAGGCTTCGAGTTGCCGCTGCCACGTACTTCCGTTCGCCGAGCTTTTCTCCGGCCTGGCGAAGCGGTGGAAGGACGTAGAGATGCGCGTACTCCGAAAACGTGCTGCCATCGTCGTGCCTCCACATGTCGTACGACGGGGTCGTGACGCGCCCGTCCGGGGCGATCTGGCTTACGACAAAATCGCATGCGCGGCGGAGATTCCCTTCCAACTCTGGAACCTCATCCACCATGGAGAGAAAACCGCGGATGACTTGAGCGGTGTCGAACGTGTAGGGGACTTCGACCCCGGGGGCAACGAAGGAGCCGTCCGGCGATTGCACCGACGCCTCCCAGCGGACGAGCTCGCGGGCGAGCTCGTCCTGTCCGACGTTCCTCAAGCTGGGAATCAGGTACCCGGTCACCTCCATGGAGGGTACGGACGTCCGATGGTGAGTCCGAATACCGCTCCCGGGCACGTGGTTCGCTCTGATCCACAGCACCGCTCGCTCGAGCGGCGAGCCGCCGGTTGCGACGCTCGAGCTCCCCCGACGTGTCGATTTTCGCGATCGGACGAAAATCATTCACTTCACTCCGCTGACGACCGGCACGCGCCCGCTCTCGGCGATCGACCGGTACGCCGATTCGATCACCTGCTGCGACATGAAGCCGTCGCCGTTTCCGACGACCTGCGGTGATCCCGAGGTCATGGCCTCCACGAAATGATCGATCTGGCGAGCGAACTCCTCGCGTCCGCTCGCGCCGTTTTTCACGGTGCGCCACTCACTCCAGCTCTTGAACTTGTAGGTGAGCCCGTCGAGGTCCAGGAAGGCCGTGCCCTCGTCGCCGTAGATCTCGAGATAAGACCGATTCGGAACTCCCACCGACCAGCTCAGGTCGATGGTCCCGACCGTCCCATCCGAGAGCCGGCACGTCAGCTTCGCCGTGTCCTCCATCTCGATATTCTGCGAGCGCGTCGCTTCAGCGGAGATCTCTGTGATCGGTCCGAAGAGGTAGTGAACCAGGTCGATCGCGTGCGGGCCGTTATCCATGATCACGCCGCCGCCCGAGAGCCGCCGGTCGCCATACCAGGTCCCTTCCACAGGAAGGTCGGCGCCGAACATGAGACGGAATGTGGAGATCCGGCCGAAGGCGCCGCGCTCGATGAGCCGCCGGGCTTCGCGGACCTCGTCATGGAAGCGGAATTTAAATGCGGGGAGGAGCAGCCGCTTGTGGTCGAGGGCGGCACGAGACATCTCCGCCGCCTCCGCCGCCGTGACGGCCAGCGGCTTCTCGCACAGCACGTGAACGCCTGCCTTGAGGAAGTCAATAGCGATGTCACGGTGAGTGGAGGGCACGGTGCAGAGGCTCACCCCGTCCAGCTTTTCCTTCGCGATCATTTCAGCGTGGGTCGGATACGCCGTCCCGCCGGCTTCGCGGGCGAAGCGCTCCGCGTTCGCAAACGCGGTGTCCGCAAACGCCACGACTTCGACGTTCGGGTTGGCGCGGTACGCATCGAGGTGCCACCGCCCCATCTGCCCGCAGCCGACAATACCGATTCGCATACGGGCGGCGACTGCTCCCGCGTTTGCGGGGGCGGCCTCTGCCCTGGCGGGAGGCGGACCGGCGGCCACCGCCGCTCCTTTCCCGCTGCGATGCTTCTCGACACTCGCGAGCAGCGTTGAGACGACGCGTTCGACCTCCCGGTCCGTCCAGCTCTCGTCCCAGACCACGCAGAGAAGCCGGGTCAACAGCTCCTCCGCGCGAGGACAGAGGCCTTCCCTGTACTCATACTTCTTCACTCCCTCGCGAATTGTGAAGGGCCATTGGGATCGCCCATACGTTCGCTTTGCGGCGAGAGACTCCGAACAGAGATAGATCGGTTTTCCCGTGTAACCCACCGAGACCGGGATGTGGACGGCCCGCAGATCGTCCGCGACCCGCTGGATGTCGACTCCGTCCAAGCGGACCGGATAAAGCCAAAACGCAGAGTCCGACCCGGGCGTGACGGGCGCCGGGGTGACGCACGGCTGACCCGCCAGGAGCGCGGTCATTTTTCTGCCGAGAGCGGCGCGCCGCGCCACGACTCCCTCCACCTTGCGAAGCTGAGCGCGGCCGACTGCCCCTGTCAGCTCGTTCATACGATAGTTGGGAGCGTGGAAGAGGTATGCCCGCGCGCCCCACCCCTTCCGCGCATATCCCTTGTCAACGAAAAGCTTCATTCGTTCGCCGTAGCCGCGGTTGGAGGTGATCGTCATCCCTCCGTCTCCCGTCGTCATGTGCTTGGACTGCTGGAAGCTGAAGCACCCGATGTCGCCGATCGTGCCGACGAGCTGCCCTTTGTATCGCGCCCTGTGCGCTTGCGAGGCGTCTTCAATCAGGGGGATCTTGTGGCGTCGCGCGATTTCCTTGAGAGTGTCCATGTCGCAGGGATTCCCGAAGAGGTGCACCGCGATGATGGCCTTTGTGAAGGGAGAGATCTTCCGCTCCACGTCGGCGGGATCCATGTTGTACGTATCGTCGATGTCGGCGAACACAGGAATTGCGTCCTGGTAGAGGATCGGCACGATCGTACCAAGGTCCGTGATCGGGGCCGTGATCACCTCGTCTCCAGGATCGAGATCGAGGGCGCCGAGAGCGACGTGGATGGCCGCGGTACCGGACGTCGATGCGATCGCATGGGGGACACCGTACGCGGAAGCGAACTCCCGTTCGAACTCGGTCACCATCGTTCCGTCGACGCCAAAGAGGTTCTGCGACCGCAAAGCGTCGTAGACGAGCCGCAGCTCCTGAGCGTCAAAAGGTCTTCGGCCGCTTCCCGACCCTCCCATCAGCTTATCGAACACGGTGCCGAGGATCGGTTCCTTGAATCGCCGCGCCGTTTTTCGAATGAGGCTCTTGATCATTTTTTTTACCTTTGGCAGCGGCGAGCCGCCACGACCGAAATCAAGCGCCGGAGCGCTCGAGAAGAAGAGAAACGATCCGGGCGCCTGCGCGGCCGTCGCCGTAGGGATTGGAGCCCGTCGTCATCGTGCGACGAGCTTCGGGGTCTCTGAGCAATCTCCGCGCCTCGGCAACGATCCTCTCGCGCGCCGTTCCGACGAGGCGGGCCGCTCCCGACTCGACGCCTTCGGGGCGCTCCGTCGTGTCCCGCATGACAAGAACCGGCACGCGCAATCCGACGGCCTCCTCCTGGATGCCGCCGGAATCCGTCAAGATCAGCGTCGCGCGCTTCAAGAGCTGGACGAGAGCAACATAGTCGAGTGGCTCGATCAGCCGGACGTTGGGGAGACCGGACAGGATCTCTGAAACCGGCTGCCGCACGTTCGGATTCAAGTGCACCGGATACACGAAATGGACCCCCGCGGCGGAGAACTCAGAAGCCAGATCCCGGATCGCGAGACACAGGTCCCGAAAAGGCTCTCCGAAGCTCTCCCGGCGATGAGCCGTGATCAGAACGAGCTCTCCGTCGAAAGGGATCTCCGCCAAGGGCCCGTCCGCTACGTCATAGGGCCGGGCGGCGACGTCGTTCAGCGCATCAATGACAGTGTTTCCCGTTACGTGGACGTCGTTGTCTGCGCATCCCTCCCGCAATAGCGCCTCACGGGCGCGTTCGGTGGGGGCGAAGTAGAGATCGGCGACGCTATCGGCGATCCTTCGATTGATTTCTTCCGGGAACGGTCGTTGCCTGTCGCCTGTACGAAGTCCCGCTTCGACATGACCGAAGCGGACATGACGGTAGAAGGCGACCATGGAAGCCACGAAGACGCTCGTCGTGTCCCCCTGCGCGAGCACCCAATCGGGCGCGACCTCGGCCATCACCCGATCTAGGCCCGTGAAGAGGGACGCGGTCAGCTGCGACAGGCTCTGATCGGGCTGCATTACATTCAAATCGAAATCCGGCCGAATGTCGAAAAGAGGGAGGACCTGATCGAGCATCTCGCGATGCTGGCCGACCGAACAGACGATGGACCGGATGCGGCCCGGATACTCGCGCAGTCTCTGAATAACCGGCGCCATTTTTATCGCCTCGGGACGGGTCCCGAAAACGTTCAGAACCGTGAGCGGCGATGGGACAGGAGTCATTTCTCGACGCTCTCTCACCACGGCGGGTTCCCCCGGCGAGCGACTTCGGGGGTCGTCGCTCCGCTCGAGCTCAACCGGACCTTGTTTCGCGAAAGGATGCCGGGGAGAGGTCGATGGCCTCCGGGGCCAAGTAACCCGGTCCGAGCTCCCAGTCACGGTTGAACATTTTCGCCCGCAGATCGCGGTCGAATCGATATCGATAGAGCGCCCGAAGCCGGCCCGTGTACTCGGCCAGATTGAGCCGGAGGTCGCGACGGCCTTGTGAGACCTGGCCGCGACGCAGACGCCCCAGGAAGCGACGCGCGATACCCGGGCCGCAACGAAGCAGCTCGGAAACCACGCGGAGCCGGGGCTTCGAGTAGAACGTGTCCCCATACGCCAGATTGATTCCGTTGTTCGCCAACCGGCGCTTGAGATCCGAGACCGTCCCGTTCTTGTGCTTGAACTGTCGGTGCCACGCCGTTGTGACGGACGTGCAGCCGACCGGAATCCCAGCCTCGCGGAGCTTTCTGCAAAGGCCCGTCTCCGAATCTCCCAGAATGACCTCTCCGAGCTGCCCGGGATTGAAACCCTTGAGCCGGAACAGCACGTCCTTGCGAATCGAGAAACTGGGGCCGAAGATTTCGAGTCCCGGGCGGACACGGACGCGAGTCGGCCCGTCGTAATGGATCTTCGCCAGATACCCTTCATAGGCTCGGACCCAGTCGTCCGGCGGCTCGTCCCAGAGGATGTCGATCGAGGTGCCGACCGCACCGACCTCGGGGTACTTCCGGTATACATCCACAATCGCCGAGATCCAGTTGCTCTCGTAGACCGCGTCGTCGTCGCTATAAAGCAGAATCTCGCTCCTCGCAGTGACCGCACCGGTATGGCGGGCGAAGACGAGACCTGCCCTCTTCTCCTTCACGTATCGGAGGCGCACCGGGCAGTTTCGCGCCCAGCCCGCCACCGCCTGCTCCGTACTATCCGCGGAATTGTTGTCTACGACTACGATTTCGTAGGAGTCTTGCGGGTAGTCCTGGTTGCGGATCGAGTCGAGGCAGGACATCAGAAGCTCGGCGCGGTTGAACGTCGGGACGATGATCGACACAAATGGCTTCGCTAGAATTTCTCTGGGACGCTTTTTCAGTACAACGCCGAAATCGTTCGACAGCAGACGTCTCCCCGCGGAAATCCTCCGAGCGGCCAGGTTGGCGGGCGGGCCCCAGAAACGGCGCACGGTTTCCATCGGAAAGTCCGTTTCGAGCCACGCAAAATCCGAAACGTACAGATTGGTCCTCTCGACGAGTTGGTGCATGGTCTGCGGACAGAACCAGGCGACGTGCTCGTCATTGACCGGCACCGAACCGTCGAAGAAAATGTTGAAGAACCTGCTGATCGCGAGAGGATTCGGAGTCGTGACGAGCGCTACGCCGTCGTCGCGCAGGTGACGCTCGATGTTGTCGAGAAGACGTTTTGGATCCGACACGTGCTCGATCAGATCGCCGCAGACGACGACGTCGAACTGCCGGCCGAGCTGCACTTCCAGAGCATCCCCCGAGACAACATCGTGTCCGCGCTCGAGCAGCGCGGCAACCTCGTCCTTGAGCAGGTCGACTCCTTTCAAGGAGGCCGCGCACTCCTTGAGCCTCCCGTGGAGCCATCTTTCGGGACGGTTGAGACACCAATCGAGGGTATGGTCTACAACCCCGAAATCGAGGACTTCCTTGCCGGCTGCGTACCCGCAACACCACTCGATCTTTTCGGCGACCGGCGCAGATTGCGCGGCCTCGATGAGCTGATACGCGTCGTAAAATCTCATGGAAGCTCCGTCCGCGGGTTGGGGGTCCAGCGGCGATTTGGGACGAAGTGCCCCGGTTCGGGATTTCGGCCCGTGCCAAAGACGTTCGCGGGAAGGACCATCACTATCGAGTCAGCCGGTGGGTCAGACAGCTCTCTCTTCCCGTCAGCGAGCGGGAAATAACGAGCCGGCGTCATGCGCGGGTGACCGGCTCCATGACTCTTCCGGCTCGAGCTCGAATGTCCCGCGGAAGGAGCAGATGCCCTGCTCCGATGTCAGGAAGAAGCCGTTTCCGAAGACATCGCTCTTGTCGACCGTGAACGAGACGGCTCTCAAGACCCAGTCGAGGTCATGATACCGGTCCTTCGAGAGACTGATGCTCACGACGTAGTCGCCCGGGCACAGATGCAGGTCGCGGACGTGGAAAACAACGCGCCCGGCGGCAGGGATGGCGTACGGCGGCCGGGAAAGCATGTATGTGCTCAATCCTCCGATCTGCATGCCGGTGGCGGTGTAGATGTTGAACGCAGCGCCCTGCAGGTCGACCTTCCCGTCCGTGACGTACTCGATCTCCAGCTGCCACTCGTCTCCCGTCACGAAAACCGTCTTGGGGCGCCCCGACCCGTCGCGCAACCGCGCCGACGTCAAAGCGGGCACCATGCCGGGCTGGCGGTCGAGGTGGACGCGGAGGTCCTCTCCGCTCTGGGGCAACGACTGGCGGAAGTAGGCGGCGATAGCCGCCGATGTGGGGCCCATATAAGTCAGTTTTCCCTCTTCCAGGATCATGGCCCGTTCGGTCAGTGTGGAGATGAAGCCCATGTTGTGCGTGACGAGAAGCACGGTTCGGCCGCCCTTGGCCACGTCGCCCATTTTGTGGATGCACTTGTTCTGAAAGGCGGCATCGCCGACGGCGAGCGCCTCGTCGACGATCAGGATCTCCGGCTCGAGGTGCGCGGCAACCGCAAACGCGAGCCGGACATGCATCCCGCTCGAGTAGTGTTTGACGGGCGTGTCGATGAACTTCGAGACTCCGGAAAATTCCACGATCTCATCGAACTTCTGGTTGATCTCCGCCCGCCTCATTCCGAGGATCGCGCCGTTCAAGTAGATGTTCTCGCGGCCCGTGAGCTCGCCGTGAAACCCGGTTCCGACCTCCAGGAGCGAGCCCACCCGGCCGTGGATTTCCGCGCGGCCGTGCGTGGGCTCCGTGATGCGGGAAAGGATCTTCAAGAGCGTGCTCTTGCCGGCGCCGTTTCGTCCGATGATGCCGACGACCTCGCCCCATCGAATTTCAAACGAGACGTCCTTGAGCGCCCAGAGGATCTCCGCCTGCCGATCGACCTCCACCTGCGCCCGGCGCAATTTCCGGCTGACCTGCCGGAACCGGTTGAGGAGTCCGTTGCTCAAAACGTCGCGGAGCGTCTGGTTGGAGTCCTTGCGACGTCCGATGTGGTACATCTTGCTCAAGCCTTCGACGCGGATCGGTGCGTTCATCTAGTCTGCACGCCGTGATTCACTCGGGCCGCGACTCAAACGACGTCCGCGAAGGTCCGCTCGACCCGCCGGAAATAGAATGCGCCGCCGAAGAGCAGAATGAAAGTGACGATGACGCTCGTCAGGATGACGGACCCTTCCACCCGCACCGTCCCTAGCGCGGCCCAGCGAAAGCCTTCGACCGCGCCCGCCATGGGGTTCAACCCGTAAACCCAGCGCGGAATGTGCAGTGCCTCGAGCTTCCCCGCGACCCGGCTCGCCGGATAGATCACGGGTGTCACGAACAGCCAGAGCTGAACGAAGAACGGGACGACGTACCGGACGTCGCGGTACTTGACATTCAAGGCCGAAAGCCACATGCCGACCCCGAGCGCCGCGCACGCCGAGAGCAGAACGAAGAGCGGGAGAAGGAGAAAAGAGGGCGTCGGCCACACGCGGTAGTACCCCATCATCGCGATCAGGAAAACAAAAGCGACGGCGAAATCGACGAGCCCCACGAGCACCGAGGAGATCGGAATCACAAGCCTCGGGAAGTAGATTTTGCTGATGAGGTTAGAAGAGCCGACGAGGCTCGCCGCCGACTGGCCGAGGCCCTGCGCGAAGAGATTCCACGGCAGCAAACCCGCGAGCGAGAAGAGCGGGTACGGCAGACCGTCGGACCCGACTTTGGCGAGACCTCCGAAGAAGATGGTGAAGACGACCACGGTCATCAGCGGCTGCAGCACCGCCCACGCGACGCCGAGCACCGTCTGCTTGTAGCGCACCTTCACGTCGCGCCAGATCAGGAAATAGAGGAGCTCGCGATAGGCCCAGACCTCTTTCAGCTGCAGCGACGTCCAGCCGTGCGTGGGCTCGATGATCAGCACGGAAGACGGTCCCGCCGGCAGCTCGCCCGGAGCCGCGCTCATCGCGAGACCTCCGCTTTGCCGGAGGTGGGGGCCCGGGAGGCGATAGCCTGGTAGTACGCGCGAGACAGGACGATTCCCTCCCCCAGGTCGACTTCCGCGCGATAACCGAGCCAACGCTGAGAAAGCATCCCGTCGGCGAGCGAATGGCGGACGTCGCCGGCGCGTGGAGCCTCGTGCACCGGCAGAGGGCCGCCGCCGATCGACTCGCGGACGACGCGGGCGAGCTCGTTGACCGTCGTACGTCGGCCACTGGCGACGTTGTAGGCCCTTCCGCACGCCTCCGCAGGTGCCACGGCGGCGCGCAGATTGGCGTTTACGGCATCCGCCACGAATGTGAAGTCCCGGCTCTGCTCCCCGTCTCCGTATATCGTGGGCGCCTCGCCCGCCAGCGACGCCTTGAAGAGACGGGGCAGGACGGCCGCGTAGGGTCCCTGGGGATCCTGACGCGGGCCGTACACGTTGAAATACCGAAGTCCGATCAGCTCGAGATCGAAGCATCGCCCGAAAATGTCCGCAAGCTCTTCGTTCATCCGTTTGCTGACTGCGTAGGGAGAAAGCGGTCGTCCTTCTTCCCCCTCCCGTTTGGGCAGCACCTCGCTGTCTCCGTAGACGCTCGATGAGGAGGCATAAATGACGCGAGAAACCTTCTGATCGCGCGCGGCCGCGAACATATTGGCCGCGCCTCCGACGTTGACGGCGAAGCTGGTCGCGGGATCGGCCAGGGACCGCGGGACGGAGCCCAGCGCGGCCTCGTGGAATACGAAGTCGACTCCATCGCACGCCCGCCGGCAGGCGTCCAGGTCCCGCGTATCTGACTCGACGAAGTCGATCTGCCCGAGACAGTGCGCCAGGTTCTCACGGCGCCCGGTCACCAGGTTGTCGAAAGCCGTCACCTTCACGCCGCACGCTAGAAGCGCGTCCACGAGGTGAGAGCCGATGAAACCCGCGGCGCCGGTCACGAGGGCCTTCCGCCCGCGGAGGTCGGGTATTTGCAATGCTTTCGTCTCCGCCGGCCTACGCCTTCACTACGTTGGCCATCGGCTGGCGGTACACCCCGCGACTGTCGATGACGAGCGGCGCATGACGAACGACCAGGTCATAGTCCACCGCCGAGTGATCGGTGACGATGACGACCGCGTCCTGCGCGGCCAGATTCTCGGCCGTCAGAGGGAGCGAAGTGAGAGAGGAGAGCTTCGGCCAGGCCCGCGTCACGGGCGCCTGCGGCACGTGCGGGTCGTGATAAGCCACGTCTCCGCCGCGCTTCACCAGAGCGTCGATGATCTCGAATGCCGGGCTTTCCCGCGCGTCGTCGACATCTTTCTTATAGGCGAGACCGAGCACGAGAATTTTGCTGCCCTTGACCGCCTTGCCCCGGTCGTTCAAGGCGCCCTGAAGCTTCTCGATGACGTAATGCGGCATCTGGACGTTCACCTCCCCCGCGAGCTCGATGAATTTCGCCGTGACGCCGAACTCCCGAGCCTTCCACGCGAGGTAAAACGGATCGAGAGGGATGCAGTGACCGCCGAGCCCCGGCCCCGGGTTGAAGCGCATGAAGCCGAACGGCTTCGTCGCCGCGGCGTCCAGCACCTCCCACACGTCGATGCCCATCTTGTCGAACACCATCTTGAGCTCGTTGACTAGGGCGATGTTGACCGCGCGGAAGATGTTCTCGACGAGCTTCGTGGCTTCCGCGGCGCGGGCGCTCGTCACGCGAACTGTGCGGCTGATCGCCTGGTCGTAAACGGCCTGCGCGAGATCGCCCGAAACGGCGTCGACCCCGCCCACGACCTTCGGGATGGTGGCCGTGGCGAAACGGGCGTTGCCGGGGTCCTCCCGTTCGGGTGAGAACGCGAGAAAGAAATCCTCCCCGCATTTCAGCCCCGACCCCTCCAGGATGCCGCGGACGAGCTCGTCGGTCGTGCCCGGGTAGGTCGTCGATTCGAGAACGACAAGCTGCCCGCGTCGCAGGCGCAGCCGGATCTGGCGAGCCGTCTCGACGATGTAGCTCATGTCCGGCTCGCGCTGAGGCGTCAGCGGCGTCGGCACGCAAATCAGCAGGACGTCGGGAATCGAAAGGTCTTCGAAATTCGAAGTCGGCCGGAAGAGGCCGGACGAAACAGCGGACTGGAGGCGCGTCGTTTCGAGGTGCTTGATGTAGTTGCGTCCCGCAGTGAGGGTCTCGATCTTGGAAGGGTCCACATCGAACCCGACCACCGAAAAACGCTTTTCCGCGAACGCGAGAGCCAGGGGAAGCCCGACGTAGCCGAGCCCCAGGATGCCGAGGACGACAGACCGGTCCTCGATTTTTCTCGCCAGTTCTTCCGCCGCCGACTGAACGGCCGGCGAGGCCACCGTTTTGCTCATCCGCGTCCCTTTCTGTGCCGCTTGATTGCCAACGCCTGCTTGCTACTCAGGCTTCGCCCCTTTCGGTGTACATCATCGAAAGAGATTCCTTTATCTTGTTAGCCCCCCGCCAGCCGACTCAGTGGCTGGCGGCGCTCCGTGACTGCCCTGCCGCGGACGCCGAGGAGCAGGGTGCGAGAAACTCACGGCTGAATTCTACGGCCACCGCCTGCCGCAGCATGGAGATCGAAACCACCAGGCGCATCCGCGCCTGGCTGCGAAGAACCACTCCGGTGTAACCAAAGAACGGGCCATCGGTCACCTTCACCCGATCGCCCGTAACGAAATCGGGCAGCCGCACGAGTGAAACACCCGCCTCCTGGAGGGAGCGGAGCTGAGTGAGCTCTTCGGTCAAGAGGACCTGGTCGGAAACTTCGAGGATCCGGACCAGAAGGTCGCTCCTCAAGACCGTCAATCGCTGCGCGTTGGACCCGCGAAAAAAGACGTAACCCGGAATGAGGGGAAGGTGAGAGACGAAGGTCCTTCCGGAACGCCGTATCCGCTGCTCCGCCTGAGGGAGGTAAAAGGGGACCTCCCGGGGTCGGAGATAGCGGGCCAGAGCCTTCTCCTGACGGCTGCGGACATGCGCCACCCACCAGGGATGCTCCCATTCTGCTGGGTCCAGAATATGGGACGGAAAAATGTCAGCTTCGGCCCTCAACAGCGGCATCGATTTTTGATCCTCTTCGGCCGAAAGCGGCTGTTTCGGGGTAGATTGTCGATCGAGCGAACACAATCGGAGCCTGCAGTATAGCAGGTGCCGCGTCTGCTGCCTTCGTCGGCGACGGGCGAAAGCGCTCGGGGTGCAGGGCTTCCGGCATTGCGCCCCATGGCTTCCCGGAGGCGGGAGCTACCTCCCGGGCACCGCGACGGACGCTCGGGAGTCTCCGCCGGCCAGAGCCCGCATTGTGACGTCACGCCGGCCCGAAAGGCCCGTCAGCGGAAGGCTTACCGCCCGCTCGTTTTGCAGAAAGACGGTTCCCGCGCGTCCGCCGCCCCAACCGTACGCCACGATGGCGGGGCTCTGGGGAGTCAGGGTGATGGCGAGACTCCGGCCGGCCGCCAGTTCCGGGTCAACACAGACGGAAATCGTCGCTCCGCCGGGAGCCACATCGGCCGACTTCGGCGCGCCCTTGAGGCTGTCGAGCCGGGGCGCGATGTTCGCCAGCTCTGCGGCATCGTGAAGGGCTCGCGCGACGTCGCGGCGCGCGATCAGGGCCTCGCAGTCGTCCCGCGCCGCGAGAGGCACCAGGTCGAGCGCTCCTCTTGCCTCCCGGGCGCGGCCCTCCTTCAGGAAGTGATGAGCGAGGTCGGAATAGAACACGCTCCATTCGGGACCGCCCTGGTTTTCCGGGCGGGCGGCGATCTCCTGCGCCGCCGACGCACCGCCGGCGAGAAGCCGGATGCGAGCCGTCACGAGATCCGGCACGTCGGAAAGCGCCCCGATCGAGCGAAGGAGGATCTGACCCCCCACCGCAGACTCCCGTCCGTCTAAGAAAAACCGGACGAGGTCCGAACGGGGATCGCCGTCCCATGGCCCTCCCCGGTCCCCGGGCCAAAGCTCCAGGACTCGTGCCGCCTGTGCTCTTCCGGCCGGGTCATCGAGATCCAAGACAGGGTGATCGGAGGCCCATTCGAAGCACGCGGCAGAGAGCCCGGCCTTGTCCCCCCTCCGGTATCGGTCCTCGATCCTGCCGAGCCCTTCGGCCCTCGTTCTCTTCGCCGCAGCCTCGCGGCGAGCGAGAACTCCCGCCGCCGCGGCGAGATCCCCGTGAACGGACAGCGCTTCGGCCGCCGCGCCAAGCAGCTCGGGGCTGTCCGGCAGAAGCCGCGCCGCTTCTTCCGAGCCCATCGCTTCCGAGAGGCGCGAAAATCGCGAAGAGACGAACCTGGGATCCTGGATCGCCCGGCGGAGCGCGCCGATGGCTTCCGTGCGCTGTGCGGCCGAAAGGTTCGGCCAGTTGTCCAGATAGATCCCTCCGAGCGCGGACCACGTCGCGTCGAGACCGGGCGCCCCCGCGGCGGCGAGGCGCAGGGGCGTCGTCCACGCTTCCCACTGGCGCGCCGAGGACCCCGGCGTCCGCCGCCCTATCCCGTAAGCGACCTCGCCTAAGAGAAACCGGTGGTAGGGCCAGCCGGGACGCCTCCTGATCGCATCCAGCATCAAGTCGCGCGCCGCAGCGGATTCGTCGTCACGAGTCCCGGCGATGTCGGCCGCTCGCGAGGCGGCGTCGAACGGTTCCGCGACCGAGGCATTCACGGCGATGGCGGCGGCGAGATCCGCCACAGGCTCCAGCCGGACGGCGCCGACATCGTCCGGTTTGCGCGCGTCGAGGCGAAAACGGGAAACAAAGGATTCGACGGCTGCTCTCTCACGACGCTCCACGGCGAAGGCCAGCACGGCGCCCGCGGCGAGTGCCGCCGCAGAAAGCGCGAGAAGAATTCGCGGGAGCCTCGAACTGGAGTCCAGCGTCTGGCCTGTTTCCCGGCTCGACATTGCTAGCGGGCTGCTACGCGACCGCCGCAGCCAAGGCGCGCGGAGCCTCTGAGGCGTTGCCGCTTCTCGACGACGCTCGGGCATCGCCTGCGTCGGGTGGCCTTGCAGCAGGCCCCGCGCCGCTCGCACCGACGCCTCAGGCCCTCTTTCATCACCTTGCTACCTCCGCTCCGAAGCCGCGCTCGGAGTGGAAGGGCGCCCAGGGAAGAGAATCGGAGCGGATCAGCGCCTGGGGATTGGCATCGAACAAACCCGATTCCGATTCCGTCCCCCAGCTGCGACGGACGTATCGGCGCGCCGCCGCGAGCCGCGGTGGGCGGCGGTCCAGGGAGTGGGCGTCCGATGCGACGAGCTGCACCAGGCCGCGCCGCAGGAAATCCTCGCAGGCCGCCAGTGGCGCTTCTCCAAAGTCGCCGAGGAGGCTGCCTGCGGTGATCTGCGCGACCGCGCCGCGCAGCACGAGCTGCTCGAGCCGCGAAGGATCAGCCGCGAAGAACCGGCTCCGCTCGGGATGCGCGATGACGGGGGTAACGCCGAGAAGAAACAGCTCATGGAAAATCGCTTCTGTCCCGGACGGTATTCCTCCGGACGCGAACTCGAGAAGGAGGTAGCGGCTCCGATTCAGGCCGATCAGCGGTCCGGCCGCTCCCCTTTCCACCAGTTCGACGGCGTCCG
>JBBROA010000013.1:0-51959 GCA_038229875.1 Thermoanaerobaculia bacterium
GCGATGCTGTTCGCATCCCGCGCCGCAGAGGCGCGTCGAAGAAAGCGGAGCGACAACGAGGTTGCAGACGGTCCCGCGCCGCCGCACCCCGCAGGGCGGACGGGCTTTTGCTCGGCGTTACGCCAAGAACAGACCTTGCCCGACACGCAGGACGAAAGTCTCGCTGGCGCCTGTCGCCGATTGCAAAAGCCCGAACGCGACACCCGCATCCATTTTTCCACGGGCTGTTAGCCCGCCGCGGCCGCCGCGAGCCCGGGCACAGCCGCAGAGCCGGCCGCGGCGTCGGTTCCCGCGTCGAAAAGCCCGGCAAAGAACGCCTGGACCGCGTCCCGGAAGTCCTGCGGGGTCTCAAGCCCCGAGATCCGGACCCGCAGCGCCCGGCCGTTCGGCAGCCCGTGGGTGTACCACCCGGTCATCGTCCGGAGCTTGTGGAGGGCTTCCTTCGGCTCGAACGACATCGCCTCGATGGCGGTGAAATGGCCGAGCATCAGATCGCGTCTTTCCTCGAGAGTCGCTTCGCGGGGCTCGCGTCCCGCCAGGAGGTCCGCCGCCTGCCGGAAGATCCAGGGGTTCTTCATCGTCGCGCGCCCGATCATGACGGCGTCGCAGCCCGTCTGGCGGAACATCTCGAGAGCGTCTGCGGGCGAGTCGACGTCTCCATTGCCGACGACCGGGATGTAGAGATGCGCCTTCAACTCCGCGATGCGGTCGCGGTCCGCCCGTCCCGTGTACATCTGCCGCGCCGTACGCGCGTGCATCGCAACCGCGGCGACGCCTTCGTCCTCGCACATGCGGCCGAGGTCGAGAAAATTGATGCGGCCCGTGTCGAGGCCCAGCCGGAACTTCACAGTCAGCGGAATCGTCAAGCGCTGCTTCACCTGCCGGACGATGTCGCGGGCGAGAGGGAGGTCGCCCATCAACGCGGCTCCGGAGCAGCCCTTCAGGACCTTGTTCGCGGGACATCCCATGTTGATGTCGCACACGTCCGGTCCGAGCTGCTCGACGATGTCCGCCGCCGCTCCCATGCGCACGGCGTCGGAGCCGTAGATCTGGATGGAGAGGGGCCGCTCCTCGTCCGAGAAGATCAGCTTGCGCATCTGCCGGGCGTTGCCGCGGCTGATCGCTTCCGAAGAGATGAACTCCATGGTGACGAGGCCCACCCCGCCGATGCGCCGGAGCATCAGCCGGTACACGTGGTCCGTGATCCCGGCCATGGGAGCCAGGACCAGCGGCGGGTCGACGAGGACGTTCCCGAAGGACGGCATACCGGGCGATTTTAGACGGTACGGCGGAGGACACCAACCGGGCGCGCGTTTGGGTAATATCCGCCGCGATAAGGGGGCTTCGATGGCATCGACCACGCCGCTGGCGTCAGAATCGGCGGTCAATGTGCAAGGTCCATGGATCCGGAGCCGCCGCTTCGACCTGATCTTTCTGACCGCCTCGGGAGTCCTGGTTTTTCTGCCCTATCTCTCGTACGGACTCCTGCGAAACCTGGGCAGCTCGCCCGAGAGCGCGAGCCTCATCGTCGGACTCGTCGTGACTCTCTTAGTCGGCGGGCCGCACATGTACTCGACCTACCTGCGGACGGCGCTCGAGCCCCGGTTCCGGGAACGCTTCGGGGTCCTCGCGTACGCGCCGCTCGTCATCATCCCGACTCTCGTCATCCTGGGGTCGCTCTACTCGTTCCTCACTCTTTTGACCGGGTTCTTCTTCTGGGCGTCTCTTCACGTCACGCACCAGGCCCAGTACATTTCCGAAACGTACCGCCGCAAGGCCTCGCCGCGAACGTCGCCGGTGGACCGATGGCTCGACGGCGCGGTCATCCTCGGCGCCCTCTACACCGTCGCGATGTACAAGTTCGTCGAGGACCGGTTCACGCTCGGGTCGTCCACCCTTTTCTTCCCGCAGTTCCTGAAGCACCTGTGGGTGGCGCGCGCCTTCACGGTGGGCTTCGCCGCACTGTTCGTCTTCTACGCCATCCGGACGGCGCGTGAGATCCGGCGGGGAGAATCCAACTGGCCGCGGCTCGCCTTCATGGCGACGACCGTTGCGCTGGCGTTCATCGTGCCTCTGTTCGAAAACCTAGACATCGCGTTCCAGGGCTTCAACACCTGGCATTCGCTCCAGTACCTCGCGCTCACCTGGTTCATCCTGAGCCGCAAGGCCGACAATGGGGAGATCGGGAGCGGTTTCGTGCAGGGGCTCGCGGGAGTGCGGCACACGGGCCGCTTCTACGCCGCCATGATCGGGGCGACGCTCATTTCCGGCCTCCTGTATCTCACCCTGTGGAAGGGTCTCGGAATGGCCCAGGTGCGCAGCTACTACGTCGTCGTCCTGTCGTTCCTGCTGATCCATTACTTCTACGACCACATCCTGTTCCGCGAGTTCGGGCCGTTCGACGGCCGGAGCGGCGCGACGGTGCCCGCGCGCGGCTGACGCCCGCGGCGGTCGTCGGAGAAGACTCCGCGAGAAGCTTCCGGCTCAGCCCTTCTGCCGGCGCAGCTCTTCGTACGACGCGACCCGCTTGTACCCCTTCGGCTTCTGAAACAGGTCGGGGTCGGCTCCCACCTTGACGTCGACCAGCCGCACGTCGAGGGCGGGCTCGTACTCCTCATCCCCCTTTTTTCGCTGGTGCTCGATTCGGACGGGGAGGCGCTCGAAGTCGCGCGCGGCCCAGATGATCACGCGGTCCCCCGACGGAACGTCCATCTGGTATCGATCGCAGGGGTGCCCGGCGAGCGCCGCGTCGGCGATCTTCAAGAGCTCGCCGTGAAACCGTGAGGCGTACGCCTGCGCGTCGAACCTGGGCTCGAGCGGGTAGCCGGGGACGATCTCGTCCGTCGGCCCCCACGCCTCCTCCAGGATGCGCCTGGTCGAGGGGCGAAACTGCCACGTCTTTTTGAGGTCCGGCCGCAGGATCCTGACGAGCGGCGCGCCGTCCACTGTGCCCTCAACACGGCCCCACTCGCCCCGGATCGCGATCTGGTACCGCTCCCCGGTCGAGTAGACGAGGGCCGCGCGATAGCCGTCCTTCGAGATGGTCCGGAGACCTCCGCAGAAAGAGAGAAAGAGGGAGGCGCAGAGCAGCGCCAAAGGGGGAAACCGGCGCGAAATCGTCATCGTCCGTCCTCCGCCGACATCATCCCTCATCGCAAGGGCGCCGGCCCGGGCGGTCTTCAGATGTCTTCGAAGCGGGCGTGACGGTGTCACGGCCGGGCAGGAAGATAATCGCCCTCGCATGGCGTGGTGGGAATCGTGGTTCGGCGAGGAGTACCTCGAGCTGTATCCGCACCGCGACCTCGCCTCGGCGCGCCGGGAAGTCGCGTTTGCGCTCGCGCGGCTCGGGCCCGAGCCGACTCCCCTGCTCGACCTCTGCTGCGGAACCGGACGCCACTCGCTGCGGTTTGCCGAACGCGGCGCCATCCCCGTCGGCCTCGATTACTCGGCGCCTCTTCTCGAGCTCGCGCACGCCCGCAACCAGGCCCTGCGCCTCGTCCGCGGGGACATGCGGGCTCTCCCCTTCCCCGAAGGCAGCTTCCGGTCGATAGTGAACTTCTTCACGAGCTTCGGGTACTTCCGGGCCGAGGCCGACAACTTCGCCGTGGTCGCCGAGATCGAACGCGTCCTCGAGCCCGGCGGGCGCGTGCTCTGCGATACCTTCGGCCTGAATCACGTGCTCTCGCGTCTCGTCGCGGAGGAGAGCCGCGCGATGGGAGGGCGGGAATACAGGATCCGGCGCTGGTGGAATGAAGAGACCCGGAGGATCGAAAAGGAGATCGAAGTGCGCCGCGACTCCTCGACCGAAACTTTTCGTGAAAGCGTGCGGGCGTACTCGGCGGAGGAGCTGACGGGGATGTTTGAGAAAGCGGGGCTCGACATCGAAGCCACCTGGGGAGACTTCGACGGGAATCCGGTGGGACCGGATTGCCCGCGGTTGATCGTGCTGGCTCGGAAGCGATGAGCGGCCCGATCATTCCGTTCGAGCGATACCCCAGGATTTCCCCGCTGTTCGCGCGCTTCCTCGCCGGGTTGCCGGAGTTCTACCCGGACCCTCCCACGATCGACGCCGCCGCGGAGCGCGGGAGCCGCCTTCTCGGCAGGCCGTCGCGGGTTCCCGCCGGCGCTTTCCGCTTCCGTGGGGAGGCGGCGAAGGCGCGCGCGGAAGATCTCGCCGCCGGACGCGCGGTGGCCGTCGTGGCGGGCCACCAGGTCGGCCTGTTCACCGGGCCGCTTTTCACCATAACGAAGGCGTTCGACGCGATCCGCGTCGCGCGGGAAATCTCGAACCGCGGCGTCCCGGCCGTGCCCGTGTTCTGGGCGCTGACGGACGATCACGATCTCGAGGAAGTGGCGCGAACGGCGCGGCCCGGCAAGGACGGTCCCGAAGTGCTCGTGCTGGAAGGCGCGGACCGGTCCAACCGCGCGCCGGTAGGGCGGCGCCCGCTCCCGGCGGGTGTCACGCCGATCCTCGACGCGTTTGCGGCGGACGCCCGCGCCCCCGGATCGGAGGAGCTCGTCGAAACGCTGCGCCGCCGCTACTCGCCGGGAACGACGTACGGCGAGGCCTTCATCGAGTCGCTGCTCGATCTGGCTCCGGAGGGACTTCTCGTTCTCGATCCATACCAGGAGAGCCTTCGCGAAGCGACGGCGGCGTTCTTTCAGGAGGCGGTCCGGCGCGAGGCCAGCCTGCGGGAAGCTCTTGCCGAGGTCAGCGGGCGGCTCGAGGCGGCGGGGTTGCCGGTGCCCGTCCCGTTCCGCGCCGAGGTGTTTCCGTTCTTCACGATCGAGAAGGGAGAGCGGCGCCGCGTCGATTCGGTCGCCGACGCGGCGGCCCGGATCGCGAGCGGGGAAAGCTGGGTCTCCTCGGACGTCCTGACACGGCCGGTTCTGAAGTCCTGGCTGATGCCGACCGCCGCCGCCGTTCTCGGCCCCGCTGAGATCGCGTACCACGCGCAGTCGTTGCCCCTCTTCCGGGTTTTCGACCTGGAGCCCCCGGTGCTTCTGCCTCGGTCGTTCGTGATCCCGATCGGTCCGCCCGAGCGGCGGGCGATGGAGGCCCTGGGGATCACGCGAGAGAACCTGCTGCTCCCCCCTCCGGAGAGGGGTCCGGTAGAGGTTCCGGGCGCCGCAATCCTCGACGGCGCGGCCACGGACGCGGACAAAGCGCTCGAAGCCCTGGAGCCGGACATCCGCGCGCTCGACCCGACGCTCGTCGGAGCCCTCGAAAACACGAAGAAGAAAGTCGCGTACCAGCTGGAGCAGCTGAAGGAGCGTATGAAAAAGGCGGTCGACAGGAAGGACGAAGTCGCGAACAGCCGCCGCCGGCGTCTCGACACGATGCTCCTTCCTCAGGGCGCGCCCGCCGAGCGCCTCTACCCGCCGCTCGTTCCGCTGCTCGCGTACGGCCCGGCGGCGCTCGAGAGCATCCGGGAGGCGGCTCGCGGATCCCTCGAAGGGGCCACGCTCGCGGAGCTCGGCACCGACCGCACCCAAGGCAAGGACGGCACCGAAGGCGCCGAAGGCGCGGCGGATCGGGGCTCCGATGGCCGTTGAGATTCTCGCGATCGCCGCGCATCCCGATGACATCGAGCTCGGCTGCGCCGGAACGCTGATTCGATGGAAAGCCCGGGGCGGACGCTTCGGCATCGTCGACCTGACCCGGGGAGAAATGGGAACGCGCGGCGACGCCGTGATCCGCGGCCGGGAAGCGCGCCGTTCCGCGGAAATCCTCGGCGCGGAATTCCGCGAGACGCTCGACTTCGGGGACGGGGGCCTCCGGCAGACCCGGGAGAACGAGCTCGCGTTGATCGAGGTCATTCGCCGGGAGAAGCCCCGACTCATCCTCACCTCGTTTCCGGAAGACCGTCATCCGGACCACCGCCGCGCGGGCGAGCTCGTGACAGATGCCGCCTTCTACGCGGGGCTCCGAAAGATCGAGACCGCGCTGCCCGCGCACCGCCCGCAGCAGACGATCTACTTCTCGACGGCGTACGTGCACGCCCCGACCTTTGTCGTCGACGTCACCGAGGCGATGGAGACCCGGCGGGAAGCCGTGCGGGCGTTCGCAAGCCAGTTCCACGATCCGCGCTCGACCGAGCCGGCGACGCTTCTTTCGACGGCGGGCTTCCTCGAGGCGATCGAGGCCCGCGCCCGGCACTTCGGTTTCATGATCGGCGTCGAATTCGGCGAGGGGTTCGTCTCGAAGCGTCCTCCGCGCATCGACGACCCGGTGGCGGCGTTCGAAAGCTTCGAGCCGGGATTTGCCGCCGCTCCCGGCGGCGCGCCATGAAAATCGGAATCACCTGCTACCCGACGTACGGCGGCAGCGGCGTCGTGGCGACGGAGCTCGGCATCGCGCTCGCGGACCGCGGAGACGAGATCCACTTCATCTCGTACGCGCTGCCGACCAGGCTCGCCCTTCCGCGGCCGCGCGTCTTCTTTCACGAGGTCGTCGCGCCGACGTACCCGCTCTTCGTATCGCCTCCCTACACTCTCGCGCTGGCGACGAAGATGGCGGAGGTCGCCACACACGTCGGGCTCGACCTCCTTCACGTGCACTACGCGCTGCCGCACGCGATCTCCGCGATCCTCGCCCGAGACATGATCGCGGACGACGGGATTCCGCTGAAGGTGGTGACGACGCTCCACGGCACCGACATCACCATCGTCGGTCAGGACCGCTCGTACCTTCCGATCACCCGGTACGGGATCGAGAAGAGCGACGGCGTCACGGCGGTGTCCGAGTACCTCCGGGACGTCACGGCCCGCGAGCTTTCGGTTCGCCGGGAAGTCGAGGTCATTCCGAATTTCATCGACGCCGTCGTCTATCGGCCCGACGGCGCCTCGCCGTTCGCGAGGACGCTGGTTCGCGAGACGGAATGCGTGGTGCTCCACGTGTCCAATTTCCGCCCCGTCAAACGCATTGCGGACGTGATCGGCATCTTTGAGCGTGTGCGGCGGCGGATTCCGGCGCGCCTCGTACTCGTCGGTGACGGCCCCGAGCGCTCTCTGGCGGAAAGGCTGGTCGTCGCCGGCGGCTTCGAAAAAGACACTCTTTTCCTCGGCAACGTCGCCGCGATCGAGACTGTTCTTCCGATCGGAAAAGTCTTTCTGCTCCCTTCGGACGCGGAATCCTTCGGGCTCTCCGCTCTCGAAGCGATGGCGTGCGGCGTGCCGGTCGTGGGAACCACTGCGGGAGGCCTTCCCGAAGTGGTGCAGGACGGGCGGAACGGATTCCTGCGCCCCGTCGGCGACGTCGAGGGCATGGCCGAGGCGACGCTGCGGCTCGTGACCGACCCGGACCTCTGGAAGAAGTTTTCGCAATCCGCCCGCGAGAGAGCGATCACGCAGTACCCGACCGAGGCGGTCGTCGGCCGGTATCGGGCCCTCTACGAGAACGTTCTGCGCGCCCCCTGAACGGGTGACGGTGACGGACGAGCGCCACGTCCCGGCGCGGGAAGGGCGCTTCGAGCTTCGGGAACGCGCCTCGCGCTTCCTCGCCTTCTCGCTTCCGTGCGGCGACCCGCAGGAGGGCGCGGCGGCCGTCGCCGCCTGGCGACGCGAGTATCACGACGCCTCCCACGTGGCGTTTGCCTGGAAGATCGGCCCGCCCGCGGAGACTCGAGTGCGCGCGTCGGATGCCGGCGAGCCCGCCGGAACGGCCGGCAAACCGATCGCCTCGGCGATCGACGCCGCGGGTCTGACCGACGTCGTCGTCGGTGTCGTGCGGTACTTCGGCGGGACGAAGCTCGGGACGGGCGGGCTCGCCCGCGCCTACCGCGACGCCGCGGCGGGCGCGCTCGCCGAGGGCGGGCGCGCCGTTCGCGCGGAAACTCGCCGTGTGGTCGTCACGTGCGGCTATGCGCGGATCGGAGAGCTGCGTCGACTCGTCGATCCGCCGCGGGTCGCGGTCTCAGACGAGACTTTCGGCGAGGAGGCGACGGTTCGGCTGGAGGTTTACCGGTCGCGGGTGCCAGCGCTCCTGGCCGCGCTGGACGAGGCGCGGCTCGAGTATGTGACGGAGGACAGCTGAGAGTGGAGAGGTCCCGTTCAGCGTTCAGCGTTCAGTCGATGCTCGCCCGCGGAGGGTCAGTGGCTGTTCCGCTCGACCCCCAGTCTGACGCTTGCGGCGCCTCGCTTCTGTTCAGCCGGGGAGAGACCGAAGGCGCTCGTCCAGCTGCGGCGCGCGATCGCGAGGAGAGCTGCGGGTTCGATTCCCATGGCGGCGGCGGCGCGGTATTCCGCGGAGGTGGACGTCGAAAAAAGAAGCGGGTCGTCGGCCGAGAGCGCGACCGAGACTCCCGATGCGACGAGGCGCGGCAGCGGGTGCGCCGCGAAGGACGCGACGGCCCTCGTCGCGACGTTGCCGGTGGGCGCGACGAACAGCGGCACCCTTTCCTCGGCCAGCCGCTCGAGGAGCTCCGGATCGTCCGCCGCGCCGATGCCGTGGTCGATGCGGTCGGGGCGCAACGCGTCGAGCGCGTCGCGGACGGACTCCGCGCCGACCCACTCGCCGGCATGGATCGAGGTCTTCAGTCCGAGAGCCCTCGCGCGGGCGTACGATCCGGCGAACGCGGCGGCAGGAAATGCCGACTCGTCTCCTCCCATCCCGAAGCCGACGACGCGCTCGAGACGCAGGCTCTCGTGCAGGTCGAGGACCCGTCCCGCCGCTTCCGGTCCCCAGTGGCGCACGGTGTCGAGGAGGATGCGACAGTCGCAGCCGCCCCGCGCCGCCGCCGCGAACCCCCCGTCGACCGCCTGGAGCGCGCTCCGCGGGTCGACTCCGATGCGCTCACAGATCTCAGGCGAGATGTAAACCTCGGCGTACGAGACTCCGTCCGCCGCGAGCGCGGCGGAAAGACGCGCCGCCGCATCGGCGTAATCCTCGGGAGAGCGGAACAGCCGGCAGACGTCCGCAAACAGCGCCAGAAATCCCGCAGAGTCCTGGACCGAGGCGCGGCGCGCCTCGAGCGCCCCGGGATCGCCGAGCGGAGAGCCCGCGCGTCGGGCGAGAGACTCTACGACGTCCCCGGGCAGCGACCCTTCGAAATGCAGATGGCAGTCCGCGAGGCCCGCGAACTCCCGGTGTTCTGGTTCCACAGTCCCTCCCTCTGATCAGTGGAGCGCCCGATGGCGTCCCGCGGCCGTCTCGCTCCGCTGGTCGCTTCGCTCGCCTCGCCGTCGGCTACATTGACACCTTGAGACGCGACCGCATTCTGGCCTTCTTTCTGGATCTCTTAGTTTGCGCGGGGTGCGCGGACGCGGCGGGTCTCCTGTTGACCGTCCTCCTCTGGTCGGCGGTCCCGGGAGGCCGGGCGGCGATTCCGTTCGTCTGGGGGGCCGCCGGCGCGGCCGCCGTCGGCGGCTTTCTGATGCGGGACGCCCGGGGTGGCCGGGCGCGCCGGTGGCTCGGACTCGAAGCGGCTCGCCCGGACGGCGCTCCTCCGGGAAGAGCAGCGTCTCTGAGGCGCAACCTGCCCCTCCTGATTCCCGGCTGGAACCTGGTCGAGGCCTGGCCGGTGCTTCGCGACGGAGAAGCCGCCCGCCGCGCGGACCGCCGGACGGGCGTCCGAATCCGGCGGATCGATTGATCTCGGCAAGGTGCCGGGGAGGCCGCGGACAATCCAATCAGATACTCTGGCGCTGCCGAGCCGGCAGGGCGGCGAGAACCTTTCGACCGGAGCGCCGTTTAATGATTCGGAGACACTGATGCGGAAAGCCCTGACAGTCCTGACAGCTCTCGTCCTCCTGTCCTCCGCCGCGGTCCTGGCGGCCGGCGAAGAAGAGGTTTTCGACAAGACCTTTTCGATGGAAGGGGTTACGAGGATTTCGATCGAGAACGTGAACGGCAAGGTCGAGGCGATCGCCTGGGACAAGCCGTTTTTCAAGGTCCGGGCGGTCAAGACCGCCAGCGGGAGCCGGGCCGAAGAGACCCTCCGCCTGACCGAGATCCGGGTCCGTAAACTCGGAGACGAAATGCGGGTCGAGACGCTCAACCCGAACCGCCACAAGCTTTTCGGCATCCTCGATTTCGGCGGTTCCAACGCGCGCGTCGATTACGAGCTCTACCTGCCCGCCGGAGCGGAAGCGCGCCTCCAGACCTGCAACGGCCATGTCGCCGCGAGGGGATTCGGAGCGGCGGTCTCGGCCGACGCGGTGAACGGGTCGATCGAGCTGAAGGACGTCCGGGGTCCCGTCAAGGCGACCACAGTGAACGGATCGCTCCGGATCTCCTTCAAAGGCGCCCTGCGCAAGACGCAGCTCGAGACCGTCAACGGCTCCGTCGAGGTCGCGTTCGACCGCGCGTCGTCGATCCGCTACGACCTCGAGACCGTCAACGGACGGATCGAAGGGGACATCGAGCTCGCCGTCGAAGGCAAGCACGGACCCAAAGAAGCCCGCGGGTCGTACAACGGCGGCGGCGAAACGCTCCGATGCGAGACCGTGAACGGGTCGATCCGGCTGAAGACGAATTAGCTGTCAGCGCTCAGACCTCTGCCGCGATCCGGGAGAGCGATTCGGCTCGAGTCCCTTCCTCCCGGTCAGTTCATGCGATCTCGGAAAGCTGTCGTCTCCGGGGAGGATGCATAGCTGAAAGCTGACACCTGACAGCTGATAGCTTTCCTCCCATGTCAGAAGCCCGCCGGCGGCCCTCTTCCGCGCTCGTGCTGTCGTACCTCCCTCTCCTCGGCGTCATCCCGCTCTTCCTGCGGGGCTCCTCGCGCGAGGTCCGGTGGCACGCGCGCAACGGGCTCCTGCTCTTCGCGGGCGTGGTCCTGATCGGGGTCCTCGCCACGCTCGTCGGCCTCGTGCTCCCCTCGCTGTCGTGTCTGTACGGGATCGGGATGTTCTTCGTCGGCGTGGTCTACGTCGTCGTGGTGATCCTCGCGATCGTCAAGGCGCTTTCGGGCGAGCGGCTCATCTTCCCGGGGCTTTCCCGCTATGCGGACCGGGGCTGATCCGGCCGCTCCCAGGCAGGTGCGCCGGTCGATCGCCCCGCTCGCGCTCGCCGCGTTGATCGGGCTCTCGGCCGGCGACGCGATGCGGCCTGTCAACGACCAGAACGGCACCCGCGCCGCGGTGGCTGCCATCGACGCCTACCGCGCCACCGTCTCCCCGGTCTTCGCGAAATCCGGCCTGGTCAGGTGCCGCTTCACCCCGACGTGCTCCGCCTACGGCCGCGAAGCGATCGCGCGCTTCGGATGGGTCCGGGGCGGCGCGTTCACCGCGGGCCGGATCTTCCGCTGTCATCCGTTCGCGCGCGGAGGATTCGATCCCGTGCCGGCGCGACCCTAGCTGTCAGCTGTCAGCTGTCAGCGTTCAGACCGCCGGCGTGCGGGACTCTCGACTCGGAACGCCAAACCTGGACGCTCAACGCTCCATCTCACGGACACGTCGCAAACGCCGCCGTGTCCTGGATCGGCGCGAACGCCGTGTTCAACGGATTCGTGTAGGTCTTCACTGTCCCGTTCGCGGCGTCCGTCACCGTCATCGTCACCTGGACGTTGGTCAAGCCGCCCGCAAACACCCAGTACCGCTGGTTGAATCCGCAGCCGTTTAAGACCTTCACGACCATCTCCACGTTCTGGGAGCTGAAGAACCAGAACTGTCCCGTGTCGCTCGTTCCGGGTATCGCGGTGCCGGTGCCGGACCCCGTGGCGCTCTGCCACGTCGCGGTGACCTTGAACCGGCCGCCATTCAGGCAGAGGCTGTTCGCGTCCGGCGTGCAGGGCCCCGAGCCGAGAAACCCCGCGCTCTGTCTCTGGCCGAGCACCACGTTGGCGTCGCTCGACCGCAGGTCGGTGACCGTCGCCGCCGCGAGGATGCCGCCGGACGGAATCGCTGTCCCCTCCCGGACCGCGACCGTCACCTGCAGCGTGTCATCCAGAGCGATTCCGAGAAAAGGATTCCCGACCCGAAGGAGGGACTTCGGCGCGATCGTGAACGAGCTCGTCGCCAGGACCGCCGTGCTGGGCGACTGGATGACCTTGACGTCCACGGGCAGCGGGACGGTCGAGGTGTTGACGACGTCGAGCGCAGTCGAAAAGCTCGCGTCTCCGGAATGGAGTCCGAAGAGCCGCAGCACGTTGACGGTGTCCGTCGCGGAGGCGCGCGCGCCCATCGACTCCGACGACGGAACGGCGCCATAGGTCCCGCCCGCGGTCCCCGCGACGCTCGAGACGTACTTGTGCGCGGTTCCGAGAATCGCGACGTCCGACGTCCATTCGATCGCGCCGAAGTTGCCGTCACCCGCCGGCAGAGTGGATGCGGTGACGTCTGGAAAGAACCGCGTCTCGTGGGGAAAGAGGACGATGGGGGCCCCGGTCACCGCCGGCCCGGCGGGCGCGGGGGGAAGGGCCGGATGAAAAACGAGCGTGACGTGCGCCTGTGCGACCGGGTCCGGATTGAAGAGCCAGACGTCGGTCCGGACTTGCGCGTTGCCGGCTGCGGGCGCTCGTCCCGCGATCGGAAACCAGCCATTCGTCGAAGCGGGCGAATAGGCGCCTCGCGCGGCCGACGCCGCGAGCAGAAACAGGACGGACATGACGAGGCCCGGAAGGGTGCGGCGAGCCATGGGGACCTCCAGTTGGAGAATGGACGCGCGGGAAGGCGGGAGGTTTACGGGGTGAGGGAACTTAGGACCGCCGGGGAGGGTGGGAAGAGGAGATCGAAACATGGTGCCGTCGGCCGGACTCGAACCGGCATGGGTTACCCCATACGCCCCTCAAACGTACGTGTCTACCAATTCCACCACGACGGCACGAAGGGTCACTTGCCCGAGGGTTTCGCGGGAGCGGCGGGAGCGGGAACGGCGGGCGCCGGCCGCGCGGGAGCAGGCCCGGCGGGAAGCGCAGCGGCAGGCGCCTTCTGCTGTGAGGTGGCCGCTTTTGCGGGCACCACCGACATCACCGAGCTGCGCCGGTTGCGCTCCAGAATCGTCAGCAGGAGCGAGAGGACGATGAACCCGATGAAGGCGCCGGTCGTCAGTTTGTGGAGCAGCGTCGTGGCGCCCCGGGCGCCAAACGCCGTCTGCGTCCCGCCGCCGCCGAAAGCGCCTGCGATGTCCGCGCCCTTTCCCTGCTGGACCAGGACGACCAGTATCAGGAAGAAGCAGATGAAGATGTAGACGACGACGGCGACGGCGTATGCGATTCCCACGGTGCCTCCCGGCGGAAAAGGGGTCGAATCTTACGTGCCGGGGCCCCTGCCGTCAAGGCAGGCCGGCAATTGACGCGAACCCATTTGGGTCGAGGCTCGCCCCGCCGATCAAGAAACCGTCCATCCCGCAGCCTTCCAGGAGTTGCCGCGCGTTGGCGGGCGTGACCGATCCGCCATAGAGAATCCGAATTTCCCGCCGGCCCGCGAGGAGCCGCTCCAGGATCTTCCGCGCGCGCCCGGCATCCGCCGGGGTCGCGGCCCGGCCGGTCCCGATGGCCCAGACGGGCTCGTAGGCGACCACCAGCGGCCCGTCGCCGTCGTGCTCGAGTGTGGCGACCTGCGAGGCGAGGACTTCCTCCTCCTTCCCGGCCTCCTTCTCCTCCTGGGTTTCCCCCACGCAGTAGATCGGAAGGAGCGCGTGCTCGCGGACCCGCGCGATCTTGGCCGCGAGCGCCGGGGCGCGTTCGCCGAAAAGGTGCCGCCGCTCCGAATGTCCGACGAGCACGTACCGGCATCCCGCCTCGGCGAGCATTCCCGCCGAGACCTCTCCCGTGAAAGCCCCTTCTCTGTGGGAGGAGACGTTCTGCGCGGCAAGATCCCATCGGCCCTCGGGATCCCGGGCCTCTTCGAAAGCCGTGTAAGGAGGCGCGACGACGAGCTCGACATCTCCAGTCGAGCCGCCGATCCGTTCGCCGAGGACGCGCGCGTACTGTCTCGCCTGCGCGCGGGTGGAGTGCATCTTCCAGTTCGCGACGAAGAGCCTCTTCACGGCCGCACCCGCTGGAGAGAGAGCCGGCGCACGCTCAACTTTCGAGCCTCTTCATGGTCGCGCCCGCTGGAGAAAGAGCCGGCGCACGATTTTCCTCAACCTTCGAGGGCGTCGATGCCGGGGAGCGACTTGTTCGTCAGATATTCGAGCGAAGCTCCTCCGCCCGTGGAGACGTGCCCGAACCGGTCGGCCACGCCGGCGAGGTTCGCGGCGGCCACGCTCTCCCCTCCCCCGACGACCGTAAACGCGTCCGACTCGGCGAGCAGCATCGCGAGGGCGCGCGTGCCGCGGTCGAACGGCGGCTTCTCGAACACCCCCATCGGACCGTTCCAGAAGATGGTGCGCGCCGGCTCGAGCAGGCGCTCGAACTGCTCGAGCGTTCGCTGGCCGACGTCGAGCGCCATCTGATCGGCCGGGATGGAGGAGATGTTGACGATCCGCGCGTGGGCGCCATCGTCCGGGGATTTCGCCACGACGAAATCGGATGGGATCGCGATCGTCTTGCCCTCGCGGCGGCACGTGTCGAGGATCTCTCGAGCGAGCGGCACCTTGTCTTCCTCGAGGAGGGACCGCCCGACGGAGAGCCCGATCGCGCGAACGAAATGATTCGCCATGCCTCCGCCGATCAGAAGCGCGTCGGCGCTGCTCGCGAGCGTCCTCACCGTGTCGATCTTTCCGGAGATCTTGGCCCCGCCGAGAATCGCCGCAAACGGGCGCTCGGGGTCGAGCAGTCGCGAGAGAGCGGCCACCTCCCTCTCGAGAAGCAGTCCTGCGGCCCGCTCCGGGAGAAGCCGCGGCACCCCGACGACCGAGGCGTGCGCGCGATGGGCCGCGCCGAACGCGTCATCGACGTAGACGTCCGCGAGAGACGCCAGTCCGCGCGCGAACTCCGGGTCGTTCTCTTCTTCTCCGGCGTGGAAGCGCAGGTTCTCCAGCAGCAGGACCTCGCCCGGCTGGAGGGCCGAGGCGAGCGATTCGACCTCGGGACCGACGCAGTCTTCGACGAAGCGCACAGGGCGCCCGAGAAGAGAGGCAAACTCGGCGGCGACGGGAGCGAGCGAAAATTTCGGCGACGGCTTGCCCTTCGGCTTGCCGAGGTGCGACGCACAGACGACCCGCGCGCCCGCTTCGAGAGCCAGGCGCACCGTGGGAAGCGTCGCGGCGATCCGGGTCGAGTCCGTGACCTTCCCCTCTTCCATCGGGACATTGAAATCGACCCGAAGAAAAACGCGGCGGCCGGACAGGCGCAGATCCCGGATCCCTTTCATGGCGAGCGGGATCTTAACCGCGACACAGAGAATGAGAACCAGATGAAAAGGGCGCTGTGGGCGTGGGCCGGCTTCCTCCTCTGGGCGGCGGCGGCGGGAGAAGCCCCGCGGGTCACACGGGGCATGGGCGGCGCGGTCGCAAGTGAAGAAGAGACGGCGGCGCGCGTCGGCATCGAGATCCTGAAGAAGGGCGGCAACGCCACGGACGCGGCCGTCGCGGTCTCGTTTGCTCTCGCGGTCACGTGGCCGGAGGCGGGGAACCTGGGCGGCGGAGGGTTCTGGCTGTCGCGCGACCCCGCCGGGAAAGTGACCGTCGTCGACTTCCGGGAGACCGCGCCCCGCGAGGCGCGAAGCGACCTGTACACCCGTCCCGACGCGAAGGGCGTGACGCCCTCCTCGGTCGAAGGGCCGCTTGCGAGCGGCGTCCCCGGCACCGTCGCGGGACTCGCGCTCGCCCACCGCCGCGGCGGCCATCTGCCGTGGCGCGACCTGGTGGACCCAGCCGTCCGGCTGGCTCGCGACGGCTTCCCGATGACGGAGAACGTCGCCGCGTCGATCGCCTGGAACCGGGACCGGCTCGCGAAGGACGCGGAGACCGCCAGGATTTTTCTCCCCGCCGGCGCGGCGCCCGCCGTCGGATCGACGTTCCGCCAGCCGGACCTCGCGGCCACGCTCGTGGCGATCCGCGACCGCGGCGAGGACGGCTTCTACCGCGGAGCCATCGCGCGCACGATCGAGGAAGGGCAGGTGCGCCAGCGGGGGCTCATCAGCCGCGGCGACCTCGCTCGATACGAAGCCCGCGTCCGCGCGCCGGTGCGATTCCGCTTCGGCAACGCTGAGGTACTGACGACTCCGGCGCCCTCTTCCGGCCCGGCGCTCGCCGAGATGGCGCTTCTCGCCTCTCTCGTCGGCGTCGAAAAACTGCGCGCGCGCGACGTGGCGTCGGCGCACTGGACCGTGGAAATCGAGAAGCGCGCGTTTCGCGACCGGAATCTCTATCTCGGCGACCCCGCGTTCGGGGGCGTGCGGCAGAAGCTGTTCACCGATCCGGCCCGGCTCCGCTCGATCGCCGCGTCCATCCGCGCGGACCGAGCGACCCCGATGCCGGCGCTGGAGGGAGGCGAGTCCGACAGGCCGAGCACGACGCATTTCTCGATCGTGGATGCGTCGGGAGGCGCCGTGTCCGTCACCACGACCTTGAACGATTCCTTCGGCAACGCCCGCGTCGCCCCGGGTCTCGGGTTTCTCTGGAACGACGAGATGGACGACTTCACGACGAAGCCGGGCCAGAAGAACATGTACGGGCTCGTGCAGGTAAAGGTGAACGCGGTCGCTCCCGGCAAACGGATGCTCTCCGCCATGTGCCCGGTCATCGTCGTTTCGGGAGGGAAGCTCTCCCTCGTCTGGGGGACGCCGGGCGGGTCGACGATCCCAACCACGAACTTCCAGGTGCTCCTCGCCACACTCCTGAGGCACGAGACCCTCGAGGAGGCGGTCGCGGCGCCCCGCTTCCACCAGCAGGACCTTCCCGACACGGTGCAGTTCGAGCGCGGCCGGTTCGAGGCGGACTGGATCGAGGGACTGAAGCGGCTCGGCCACCTGGTGGTCGAACGCGGCAACGGAATCTACAACTCGGGACTGATGGGACGGGTGCACGGGATCGCCCGCAACGCCGACGGGACCTGGACGGCCGTCGCCGACCCGCGCCGGAGCGGTGCCGCGCTCTCCGTCCGGCCCTCCCCGTGAGCCAGTCCGGTCCGGGGACGGGCGACGCCCTCCTGCGCCCGCTGTACCGCGAGGGGCGGGTCCTCCGGATGCTCGATCAACGGCTCCTTCCCGGCGAGGAAACGTGGCTGACGCTCGAGCGCCCGGAAGAGATCGCCGCGGCGATCCGGGACATGGCCGTGCGCGGCGCTCCCGCCATCGGGGTTGCGGCGGCGTATGGAGCGGCGTTTTCCCTTCGGGGCTCCCAGGCTGCCGGCTCCCCGCGTGAGCGTTTCGAGGCCGCCCTCGCGCTGCTGGCGGCGAGCCGACCGACGGCCGTGAACCTGTTCGCCGCCCTCGACCGCCTGTCCGCCCGCTTCGACGCTCTGGGCAGTTGCGCGGAGGCGGAAGTCGAGCGCGCGCTCGTCGCGGAAGCCGACGCCGTGGCGGAAGAGGACATCGCCTCGTGTCTGCGCATCGGCGAGAGCGGGGCGGCGCTTCTCACGGGAGGCACGACGGTCCTGACGCACTGCAACGCCGGCGCGCTCGCGACCGCCGGGTACGGAACCGCGCTCGGCGTCATCCGCGGAGCCGTCGCCCAGGGAAAGGCGATCCGGGTGCTCGCGGATGAAACGCGGCCGTTTCTTCAAGGCGCGCGCCTGACCGCGTGGGAGCTCGCCCGTGACGGAATCCCGGTCGAAATCCTGACCGACAGCATGGCCGGCCACTTCCTTTCGCGCGGCGAGATCTCCGCAGTGATCGTCGGCGCCGACCGCATCGCCGCAAACGGCGACACCGCGAACAAAATCGGCACGTACTCGCTCGCCGTGCTCGCCCGCGAAAACGGCGTGCCGTTCTACGTTGCCGCCCCGGCGACCACCCTGGATCTCGCCTGCCCGGATGGCGGTTCGATCCCCATCGAGGAGAGGACGTCGGGCGAAGTGCTCTCGATCGCCGGACACCGCATCGCTCCCGAAGGAGTGCTCGCGCGCCACGTGGCGTTCGACGTGACTCCCGCGCGTTACATCACCGCGATCGTCACAGACGAAGGGATCTGCCGCCCTCCATTCGGCGAGAGCCTCGCAGGAGCGGTGCGGAGCTCAAAAGAGAGAACGGGGAGGAGTCGACGCTGACCGCCTGGCGCTGACGTTTTCCCTGATGCTGATCCTCGGAATCGAAACTTCCTGCGACGAGACCTCTGTCGGAGTCCTCGATGGCTCCGGCCGCATCCTGGCCAACGTGGTCGCCTCGTCCTCCGAGGCGCACGCGATCTACGGCGGCGTGGTGCCTGAGGTCGCCGCGCGCGCTCATCTCGAAAGTCTGCCGGGCACGTTCGAAGAGGCCCTGCGCGTTTCGGGTGCGCGCCTCTCCGACGTCTCTCTCATCGGAGCAACGGCGGGGCCGGGCCTGATCGGGGCGCTCTTGGTCGGCCTGTCGGCCGCGAAGGCCCTCGCGTTCGCCCGGGGGCTCCCGCTCGTTCCTGTGAACCATCTCGAAGGGCATCTGTTCTCTCCGTGGCTCCGCGCCAACGGGGATCCGGCGCGCGAGGTCACCTGGCCGTTCCACGGCCTCGTGGTCTCGGGAGGGCACGCGGAGCTCGTCCGTGTCGAGGAGAAGTCAGTGATCCCGATCGCCCGCACCCGCGACGACGCGCCCGGGGAAGCATTCGACAAGGTCGCGCGGAGAGCGGGGCTCGGGTATCCGGGAGGCCCCGTGATCGACCGGATCGCCGCGCGCGGAGACGGCGCCCGGTTCCCTCTCCCGGTCGGCCGGCCCGGCGACGGGTCCGACGACTTCTCCTTCTCGGGCCTGAAGACAGCGATGCTGCGGGAGTTCGAAAAGCGGGGAGTCACGGGCGCGGCCGCGGATCCGGAAACGCTCTCCTCCGACCTGGTCGACCTGTTCGCGTCGTTTCAGCGGGCGATCGTGACGGCGCTCGTGGGTCGCGTCGAGACCGTGCACGCCCGTGAGGGCATTCGTAGTCTCGCCCTCTCGGGCGGCGTCGCCGCGAACAGCGAGCTGCGAGCGACCTTCGCGCGCTGGGGCGTTGAGCGCGGAGTCGAGGTCCTCCTGCCCGATCGCGCGCTGACCTCTGACAACGGGGCCATGATCGCGTGGGCCGCCTGGCTGCGCTTTCAGAGCGAAGGCCCGTCAGACTTTCGCGACGCGAACGCGAGGTCGAGGTGGCCACTAGGGACGTGAGGGGTGAGGGGTAAGGGGTGAGGCGTTCAGACCAGCTGTCAGCTCGCAGCTCTTAGGCCTCAACGCTCAAGGCACCTCCTCCCTCTCTCAACTACACTCCCCTATTCGCCCATGCCCGATCCCAGCCGCATACGCAACTTCTCGATCGTCGCTCACATCGACCACGGGAAGACCACGCTCTCCGACCGCATCCTCCAGCGGTGCGGGGCGGTCTCCGCCCGGGAGATGCACGAGCAGATGCTCGACGACATGGAGCTCGAGCAGGAGCGCGGCATCACGATCAAGGCGCGGTCCGTCACCTTGAAGTACCTCGCGAAAGACGGGCTCGAATACACGCTGAACCTGATCGACACGCCCGGGCACGTCGATTTCTCCTACGAGGTGTCGCGGTCGCTCGCCGCGTGCGAGGGCGCCGTGCTCGTGGTCGACGCGACCCAGGGCGTCGAAGCCCAGACGCTCGCCAACGCGTACCTCGCGATCCACAACAACCTGGTGATCGTCCCGGTCATCAACAAGATCGACCTGCCTTCGGCCGAGCCGGAGCGCGCGCGCGAGCAGATCGAGCAGGTCGTCGGGATCCCGGCCCACGACGCGATCTTAACGTCCGCGAAGCAGGGCATCGGGATCGACGAGCTCTTAGAGCGGATCGTCCGAGACGTGCCGCCGCCGCGCGGCGATCCGAACGCGCCGTTGAAAGCGCTGCTGTTCGACTCCTGGTACGACCCGTACCGCGGCGTCACCTCGCTCGTCCGCATCATCGACGGCAAGCTCGAGCCGCGGACGAAGATCCGCGCCATCGGCACCGGCCTCGAAGCCGAAGTCGAAGAGGTCGGCGTCTTCCGCCCGGAGCGCGAGACGGTGCCCGGCCTTTCCGTGGGAGAGGTCGGCTCGTTCTGGGCGAACATCAAGGACCTCCACTGGACGCGGATCGGCGACACGATCACCGAGGTGCACCGGCCGACCGCCGAGGCGCTTGCCGGATTCGCCGAGGCCAAGCCGATGGTTTTCGCGGGGCTCTTTCCCACCAATTCGGACGATTACGGGAACCTGCGCGAGGCGATGGACAAGCTGCGGTTGAACGACGCCTCGTTTACCTTCGAGCCGGAAAACTCGACGGCACTCGGCTTCGGGTTTCGCTGCGGCTTTCTGGGACTTCTCCACATGGAGATCGTGCAGGAGCGGCTCGAGCGGGAGTTCGACCTCGACCTGATCACGACGGCACCGGGCGTGAGCTACCGCGTCGTCACGACGTCGGGAGAGATCATCGAAGTGGCGAACCCCAACCACCTGCCGCCTCCCAATCACATCGAAAAGATGGAAGAGCCGTACATCTCCTCGACGATCATCACCCGCGATGATTTTCTCGGCGGCCTGTTGAAGCTCTCGGAGGACCGGCGCGGCGTCCAGAAGTCGCTCGAATACCTCTCGTCGAATCGGGTCGTCCTGACTTACGAGTTCCCGCTGAACGAAGTCGTCCTCGATTTCTACGACAAGCTGAAGTCGATCTCGAAGGGTTACGCGTCCTTCGACTACGAGTTCATCGGCTACCGCGAGGGCGACCTCGTCAAGCTCGACATTCTCGTGAACGGGGAGCCCGTCGACGCCCTGTCGCTGATCGTCCACCGGGAGGAATCGGCCGTGAAAGGCCGGCTCCTCGCCGCAAAGATGAAAGAAATCATCCCCCGCCAGATGTTCGAGGTAATCATCCAGGCGGCGATCGGCTCGAAGATCATCGCCCGGGAGACGGTGTCCGCGATCCGCAAGAACGTCATCGCGAAGTGCTATGGCGGGGACATCACGAGAAAGCGCAAGCTGCTCGAGAAGCAGAAAGAGGGGAAGAAGCGGATGACGAGGGTCGGGCGGGTGGACATCCCGCAGGAGGCCTTCCTCGCCGTGCTGAAAGTCGAATGAAGAAGAAGATGACGACGGCCGAAGCGCCCGCCGCCGGCGCCGCGCCCCCCGAAAAGGCCACGCCCGCCCATTCCGCCGGCCGCGAATGGTACGAGTCTCTCCTCGTCGCGGGGGTCTTCGTGCTCTTCGTCCGCACGTTCATCGTCCAGACCTACCAGGTGCCGACGGGGTCGATGGAGCGGACGATCCTTGTGGGCGATCACGTGCTGGTGAACAAATTCGCGTTCGGGCCCCGGCTGCCGGTCTTCGCGAGTTGGATGCCCTACCGGGACGTGCATCGCGGCGACATCATCGTGTTCAAGAAGCCGGGAGACGACAGAAACGACAACAACGTGCTCGTCAAGCGCGCGGTCGGGGGGCCCGGAGATCTGCTCCAGGTGCGGGACAAAGTGCTCAACGTCAACGGGGCGCCGAGCGACGGCCCTCAAATCCAGCACATCGATCCCGAGCTGTATCTGGCCGGCGATCCGCGCGTGCCGGAGTCGAGTGTGATGCGCGATCAGTTCGGCCCGTACCGGGTGCCGCCCGGGTTTAATTTCGGGATGGGCGACAACCGGGACAACTCGTTCGACAGCCGCTTCTGGGGCCCCAGTCCGCGGCAGAACATCTTCGGCCGGCCGTTCCTCCTCTACTGGTCTTACGAGGCGGAGCCGAACTCCCACATCTGGCGGGGACCGCTCGACAAGCTCCGGCAGCTCGGCAGCGTCGCGGTCCACTTCTTCTCGCGGACCCGATGGGACAGGATGTTCCGACTGGTGCGCTGACGAAGGCTCCTTCCCGTAGAGAAGCGCCGGCCGGGAGCCGCCGGCCTGTTTCCACGGCGCGTGAGTACGTCGAAGTCGTTCTCGTCGCCGTGGTGTTCGCCCTGTTCGTTCGGACATTCCTCGTGCAGGCGTTCGTCGTCCCCACCCCGTCGATGGAAAACACGGTCCTCGTCGGCGACCACCTCGTCGTGAACAAGTTCATCTTCGCGCCTCACCTGTGGGGCCGGTTCCTCCCATACCGGGAGTTGAAGCGCGGCGACGTCTTCGTCTTCAAGTTTCCGGAGGATCCGCAGCGCGACTTCATCAAGCGCGCGATCGCGCTGCCGGGAGACGTGCTGGAGATCCATGACAAGGTCGTGTACGTCAACGGAGAGACATCGCCCGATGCGCGCGCGATCCACGCCGAGAGCCGCATCTGGCGGGACGACCGGGAGCTTCCCGAGGCGCTCCGCCGGCGCGATCAGCTGGCGCCGATGCGCATCGGCGCCAGCTCGTACTTCGCGCTGGGAGACAACCGCGACAGCTCCTACGACAGCCGTTTCTGGGGTCCGGTGCCCGCGTCGAACGTGAAGGGCAGGGCGCTCTTCATCTACTGGTCCCTGGCGCCTCCCGCCCTCGCGAAGTCCACGGGATTCGCGGCGCCTTTGAAGGATCTCTTGCAGCGAACCCGATGGAGCAGGACCTTTCTCGCGGTCCGCTGACGCGCTCCGAACCCGGGAACCTGACGCCTCGCCGCGGCGTTTCACCGCACACCTGTTAGAATCGCTCGCAATCTCCGAGGAGGACTCATGCGGGACACGCGCCGGATGCGCGGGGCGGCAACCCTGGGCTGCATCGTTTGGCTCGCGATCTGCGGGCTGATCGGCTACGTTCTGTACAAGGTCGTGCCCGTGAAGGTCAACACCTCGGCGTTCGCGGACTTCCTTCAGGAGGAGGCCGCCTTCGGGTCCATCAAGAGCCTCCCCCAGCTCCAGGCCGAGATCCTCGCCAAGGCCAAGGAGATGGACATTCCCGTCACCCGCGACAACCTGAGCGTCAAGCGCACCCGCGAGTCCATCACGGTCGAAGCGCACTACGAGATCACCGTCGACTTCTTCAATGGCGCGTACAAGTACGTGTGGAAATTCGACCCGGTCTTCGCGCGACCCATCTTCAACGTCTGATCGCCGGGGTTCGGGGCTCGTGATCTCCTGCCGGACGCGGGCGCGTGCCCGCCCTCCGAACGCGCCGCCGCCGTCATGAGCGGACGGCGCCGTCTGACACCACCCGGGGTTTCGATCGCCGAAGTCTCACGGCGCACGGGAATCCCCGGCTCGACTCTGAGGTACTACGAGCGCGAGATGCCCTCGCTCTTTCTCATCCGGAAGACGGCGGGCGGGCACCGGCGCTACGGGGAAAAGGACGTAGCGCGATTTGCGACCATCCGCCGGCTCACGGAGCACGAGGCGCTCCCGCTCTCGGAGATCCGCCGGGTCCTTTCGTCGAGCGGGGATCACGACTCGCTTCGCGAGGAGGTCTCACGACTTCGAGCCGCGCAGCAGGAGGAGGGGTGGGCCGTGGCCGAGCTATCCCGCCGCGTCGGGCTCCTCGAGGAGAAACTGGCGAAGCTCTCCGAAAGGAAGCGCTGGTTCGACAAGAAATAATCGCCCTGCCCCCGTCCGTTCTCCGTCCCGAGCCCTCCCGAGCCGGGACAGGCCCGAAACCGGCCGCGGGAACCGACGACGAACAGCGGGCAGGCAATAACCGAAGCGAAAGCGAAAAGGAGCCTTCATGCGTCCATCGAAGCCGTTTCTGCTGGCCGCCGCCGCGGCCCTGGCGCTCTCCTCCGTGTCCCTGGGCGCAGTCGCCATTGGCTCGGCGGCGCCCGATTTCTCCCTGACGAGCCTCGACGGGAAGCCGCTCGCGCTCGCCGAAGCGCTCAAGACCCACAAGGCGGTCGTCGTGCTCTTCGTCGCGACGAAGTGTCCGTATTCGAACGCCTACAACGAGCGCATGAAGCAGATGGCGGAGAGCTACGAGAAGCAGGGCGTCCTGTTCGTGGGCATCAACAGCAACAGCTCGGAGCCCGAGGCGGAGGCGCGGGAACACGCCCGGAAGCACGGGCACACGTTCCCGATCGCCAAGGACCCGGGCAACAAGATCGCGGATCTGTACGACGCCAAGCGCACTCCGGAAGCGTTCGTCATCACCCCGGACGGCAAACTGCGTTACCACGGCCGCATCGACGACAACTCCGAAGACGCCGCCCGTGTGACCTCGCCGGATCTGAAGAATGCGCTCGACGCGCTCCTCGCCGGCAGGCCGGTCCAGAGCGCCGAGACCAAGGCCTTCGGTTGCACGATCAAGCGCGTTTGACGAAGCGCCGGGGATCCTCGGCGATCGCGCTCTGCGTGGCCGCCCTCTTTTCCCTGTGCTCGACTCTGGGCGCCCGGTCCTCTTCGTCTCCTTCGCGCATCGCGGGAGAGCTCGACGCGGCCGGGTTCCGGAGCGTCCTGGCGTCAAACCGGGGCGGCGTGGTGCTCGTGAACTTCTGGGCAACCTGGTGCGTCCCATGCCGCGAGGAGTACCCCGACCTGGTCCGCCTGCAGAGGGAGCTCGCACCCCGGGGCTTCCGTATCGTCGCCGTCTCGACGGACTTTGCGAGCCAGCGCACCGCCGTCGACAACTTCCTCGAGTCGATGAAGCCTAACTTCCCGAACTACTGGAAAAAGAGCGGCGGCGAACAGGCGTTCATCGAGAGCGTCGACCGGGACTGGGGCGGAGAGCTCCCGTTCTCCGTCCTCTACGGGAAAGACGGCTCGCGAGTGAAGTCGCTGTCGGGCAAACACAGCTACGCGGACTACCGCCGGGAAGTCCTGAGTGCGCTGGAGGGTGCTCCTGCCGGTGGTGCGCGGAAGGCCGCATCGAGCCGATAACCGTTTTTCCCGAGCTTCGCGGAAGTGGTCAAGACTTCAATCAGGCACGTCGCGACATCGGCCTCGTCACTCCAGGCTGAATCGCAGCGCTTACCTGAGCGCCCCCCCAAATCAACCCTCTCCCCTGTTCAGCCGCTCCCCGAGCGCGGGGAGAGAGGGTGGCGCGCTCTCGTCACAGAGAAAATGGGACGGTCAGCGACGGAGACCGCCTCGGCGGTACCCCCGCCCTCGCCCGTCCAGGCCCCACACCCGGCCGGCGTCGGCCGCGCACAGAAGCAGCAGGAGCAGAAGTGCGAATTTCGTCGTCAGGCCTGCGGTGATCCACTTGTCCCAGGGAGCATGCGGGCCCGGGTACGACTGGCCGAGGAGAATCGAGAGCATCAAAAGAGATCCCGCCGCCGCGGCCGCCCGGGTCCACAACCCGACGAGCAGAGCGATGCCGAGCGCGAGCTCTCCGCCGGCGACGATCCACGCGAAGACGCTCGCGTTGGGGAGGATGAGACTCTGCAGAATGCCGCGCCAGAAAGGCCAGGCCTCCTTCATCATCCCGCTCGCGGCCTTCGCGAATCCGCCGTGCACGAACTCGCCGAGCATCTTGCCGAGGCCTTCGGCGATGAAGATCACACCGGTCAATATCCGCACGACGGCGGCGAGGCGCGCGGCGGAAGCCATGTTCGGAGTTTAGCCGAGCGATTCCCTCAAGAGAGAAGGATCGGCGGACAATTTCGCAATCTTCCGCGGGTCCGTGGCGCGGGGAATGCGGCGAAACTTCCCGGGGAAACGACCGCGCCGGATGACGGAAAGTCCTCGCGAAGGGACAGGTCGCGATCTTCGCAATGCCACAACCGCCGCCAGGCGGGAACCGGTCGATGGAGCGGCTTTTGCTAAACTGGCGACGACACCAGAATTTTTTCCTAAGGGGGCGTCATGGGAAACCCGCGTTGGCTCGGTGCGGTCCTCGGTGGCGTCGCGCTCCTGGCAATGCCGCTCTCAGCAGCTTCGGGGCTCGATCGCGGCCCTGTTCTGCGCAGGGTTGCTGCCGGGCGGGGCGGTTTGAGCCCGCAGGCGGCGCAGGCGACGACTGCCTACTCGGTCGAAGTCCCGCTCGTCGCCCACATCAACGCCACCGCCCCGGTTGACACCCTCGTTCTGTCGGCCGCTCACCCGTTCACCATCACGCTCACGGCCCGCGACCCCCGGACCGGCGTCACCGGAACGGGCCTGGCGATTCCTGAGAACGACATTTTCGGTTTCTTCAGCATTCCGGCAATCACCGGGAACTCGAGCAACCCCGAGGTGTTCATCAAGATCATCGACGGGCGCGCCTTCAACAGCGCCTACTGGGTCTTCTACAACGGCCTGACCGACCTCGAGTACACGCTCACGGTTCGTGAAAACGGGACGGGCCGGACGAAGACGTATTTGAAGCCCGCCGGGAACGCCGCTTGCGGAGCGCAGGACACGTCCGCGTTTCCCGTGACCGCCGCCTCCGCCGCCGCAGACAAGGGCCCCCTGGACACCGAGGCGCTGACCGTCACCTCCCGGTCGAGCGTCCTCCGCACGTCGGTCGACATTACCAACACGACCAACGTCCCGATCATCGTCGAGTACCAGTATTCCTACACATGCGCCTCCGCGGCGTGCAGCCCCGTCGGCCACTTCACGCGCACCGAACCGGGACTTCAGTTTTCCTTGAACGCCACCGACTCGCGGCATTTCGACGACTTCGTCGGGAGCCTCGCCGCCGTCCCGGGCATCCTGGAGGCGGGAGCCGAGCAGGGCTCCTACGGGACCCTGCTCCTGACCTTCAAGAACCTTCCGAGCGCGCAGGGATCCGAGGCGACGGTCCAGGCCCGCACCTACTCGCGTGTCGTGGAATCCGATCCGCTCAAGGGCACCGTCGGCTTCGCGACGCCGGCATCCCTGTTCGCAGAAGCCTCCAGAAACGTGCTGGTGGGCACGGCGCGCGACACCCGCAGCGCACCCGGCGTCGAAGGGGCCCTCTCCTCCAACGTCGGGATCCGCAACAGCGACGTCAACGGCTCGCAATTTCTCGGGACGGATCGCACCGTGACCGTAGACCTGACCTTCTACGACACGAGCACCGGCAAGAAGGTGGGCGGCTCGGTTCCCATCGTGGGTCTGCGCCCCGGCGAGGTCCGGGAGATCAGCGACATCTGGACGGCCGGCGGAATTCCGACCTCCGTCCACACAGTCGTCGTCTTCGCCGACGTGCGAAACGCAACGTCTCGGACGGCGACCATCGAGGGGTACATCACGATCGACGACGTGAACTCGAAGGACTCGTCGTTCTACGAGTTGAGGTGCGCGGATACCGTTTGCGGGCAGTAGGCGGGTAGGTCGGGAGCGGAGCGACCTGCGGGAGCAGCAGGGAGGGTTTTACCGCGACAGCCGGCCCCCGCGGGATCCGATGTCCCGGCGAGCGTGCTTCCCTTCGAACTCGATGACGTCCGCCGCTTCGTAAGCGTGCGAGGCGGCTTCGCCGATCGTCGGCGCGCACGCGGTCACGACGAGGACCCGCCCGCCGGCGGTCACCAGGTGGTCGCCTTCGATCGCGGTGCCCGCATGAAAGATCTCGACCCCCGGCAGCTTGGCGGCCTCGTTGACTCCGCGAATCGGGTGGCCGTGCTCGTAGTTCCCCGGGTATCCCCCGGCACAGAGGACGACGGCCGCGCAGGCTTCGGGCTTGAGCTCGAGCGGCGGAAACCGCTCGAGCTCGCCCCGGGCCGCCGCCATCAGAAATCCGGCGAGGTCGGACTGCACGCGCGGGATGATGACTTCGGTCTCGGGATCGCCGAACCGAGCGTTGAATTCCAGGATTTTCGGTCCTTCCTCGGTCAGCATGAGCCCGGCGTAAAGGACCCCCGTGAACGTGCGGCCTTCGGCCTCGAGACCCCGAAGGGTCGGCCAGATGATCTCCTTCATCACGAGAGACGAAGTGGCGGCGTCGAGAATTCCGGCGGGCGAGTGGCCGCCCATCCCTCCGGTGTTCGGGCCGCGGTCTCCGTCGTAAACCTTTTTGTAGTCACGTGCGGTCGGCAGAGGCACGGCGTTCTTGCCGTCGCAGACGGCGAGAAAGGAGGCCTCGTTCCCCGTCAGGAATTCTTCGACGAGGATGCGGTCGCCCCCGGCCCCGAAGACGCGCTCCTGGAAGAAGAGTGCGAGCGCGCGTTCGGCGTCTTCTCCCGATTCGATGGTCAAGACGCCCTTACCGCTCGCAAGGCCATCCGCCTTGAGAACGCACGGATAGCCCATCTGGCGGATCGCGGCATCCGCCTCCGATTTCGACGCGCAGACGACGGCTCGGGCGGTCGCGATCCCGTGGCGCCGGAAGAACTCCTTCGCGAAGACCTTGGACGTCTCGATCTGGGCTGCCAGCCGCGACGGGCCGAACAGCGTCAACCCCCGTTTGGAAAATTCGTCCGCGATGCCGAGTGAGAGCGGAAGCTCGGGTCCCACGATCGTCAGATCGAACTGGAGCTTCTCCGCCAGATCGGCAATCTCGACGATGTTCCCCGACGAAACGGGAAGACAGTCGGCGGTCTCCGCGATCCCCGGGTTGCCGGGCGCGCAGAAAAGCTCTTCGACGAAGGCGCTCCGGCGCAGACCCCAGCAGAGGGCGTGCTCGCGGCCGCCGCTCCCCACGACGAGAACTTTCATTTGGGCGCATTGTAACGGTCGCTTTGAGGCCGCCGCCGCCTCACTTGCGAGGCGCTGATTTTTTTCTACCCCCGGCCGCCCGCGCCCGTTTCCGGTGGTGCCCGCCCGCCGAGCCGCCGCGGCTCCGCGCCGTGGAGGAAGAAACCTCGAACCGGTGAAATCTGCCCGTGAAGCCGACGGCGGTCTCCAGGGTTTCGTGCGGGCCGAGCGTTCCTCCGAAGCGGCCCTGCACCCGGGCCGCCACCCGGCCGTCGCGAATGGCGCGCGCTTCGAAGGCGATTCCCCGTCCATCCCATGTTCCCTGGCCGGAGTTCACGACCTGCACGCGGCAGAGAGTCGCCGTGTCGCTCGAGACGGAAGCATCTTCCTCGATCCGGAGCCCGAGAGCGCTCCAGTCCGGCGGCTCGGCCGCGAGACCCAGAACGAGACAGAAGAAATGAAGATAGACGCGAAGATAGAGTCCCATTTTTCCCTCCTCGGACGGGGAGGGGCCGGTGAGAAGAGACCCGGAAGGACGCGGTCAGTGTAGCATTCCAGGTTCGGGAGAAACGATGCCTAAAGACTTTCGAAAAGCCCTCGAAAACGAAATCCTCCTGGCCGACGGGGCCATGGGGACGCTTCTGGTCTCGAGAGGCGCTTCCCCGGAACAGGCCAAGTCTCCCTTGAATGTGACGGATCCGGAGTCCGTCCGTGAAGTGCACGACGACTACCGGGACGCGGGAGCGCGGATCCTGACCACGAACACGTGGGATGCGAACCGCGTGAAGCTCACGACCCACGAATGGGCGGATTCGCTCGAAAAAATCAATCGCGAAGGCGCGCGCCTCGCGCGGGAGTCCGCGGCCGGCGAGATGGTCTTCGTCGCCGGCTCAGTCGGCCCGCTCGGCGCTCTGGTCAAACCGTACGGCCGCCTGACGCTGGTGCAGGTGCGGGAAATGTTCGAGGAGCAGGCGCGCGCGCTGCTCGAAGGCGGTGTCGACCTCATCCTCCTCGAAACTTTCGGAAGTCTGCTCGAAGCGGCGGAAGCGGTACGGGCCGTCAGGGGACTCTCCGCGGACGTGCCGATCGTCGCGCAGATGACGTTTCTCTCCGACGGACGCACGGCCTTCGGCGAGAGCGCCTCGCACGCGCTCTCGACTCTCGCGCTCGCGGGCGCGGATGCGGTCGGCATGAATTGCACCCTGGGACCGCAGGAAACGCACGACGTGTTCGCGCGGCTGTCTCCGTCCGTCAAGGCCCCGCTCTGCGCGATGCCGAACGCGGGATACCCGACGGTCGTCCACGGCCGCAACGTCTATCTCTCTTCTCCCGACTATCTGCGGGACTACGCAACCGCGTTCGTCGAGGCGGGCGCCTCGATCGTCGGGGGCTGCTGCGGCACGACTCCGGAGCACATCCGGGCGATGGCGAAGGCGGTCAAAGGACGGCCGCGGACGGGCGGACGCGTCGTCTCCGTGGCGGTCGAAAATCCCGTCGAGCACCTCGCAGGGCCGGGCATCGAGACCTCGCGTCTGAAGAGAAAGCTCGCGGATCCGGAAGAGTTCGTGGTCACCGCCGAGGCGGAGCCGCCGAAGGGCGTCGATGTTACGGCGGCGATCGAGGGCGCGCGCACTCTCAAGGCGGGCGGGGTCGATGCCGTCAACGTGACCGACAACCCGATGGCGCGGCTGCGGATGTCCTCGATCTCGGTCGCGGCGATCCTGCAGCGTGAGACGGGTCTCGAAGCCGTCGTTCAGATTACGACTCGCGATCGAAACGTGCTCGGGCTGCAGTCGGACCTCCTCGGCGCCGCCGGCCTCGGTTTGAAGGCGATCCTGTGCCTCGGGGGCGATCCCCTTAAGATCGGCGACTATCCGCAGGCGAAGCAGGTCTCCGAGGTCGACGTCCTCGGCCTTCTCCGGATGGCGCGGGGCTTGAACTCCGGCGCGGACCTGGTCGGCAACGCCATCGGCGCTCCGACATCTTTCGCGATCGCCTGCGCGGCCAACCCCGCGGCAGCCGACCTGGAGGTCGAGTTCTCGAAACTTCGGGCGAAGATTGAAGCAGGCGCGACATTCGCGCAGACGCAGCCGGTTTACGACGTCGAAGCCCTGGAACGCTTCCTCGCCCGGCCGGAGGCCCGCGCGATCCCGGTGCTGGTTGGGCTCATTCCACTGCGGTCTCTCAAGCAGACGCTCTTCTTCGCGAACGAAGTGCCGGGAATCGTCGTGCCGGAGCAGATCCAGGCGAGGATGCGCGCCGCCGCCGAGAAGGGCGCCGACCACGAGAAGGCCGAAGGTCTCGCCATCGCTCGCGAGCTCGCGCAGGCGATCGCCGGAGTCGCGCGAGGAATCCACATCATGCCGATGGGCAGGTACTCGGTCGTCGGAGAGATCCTCCAGTCGGTCCCTTCGCGTCCGCGCGCGGCGTCTCGCGCCTAGCCTGAAAACCTTTCTGGCGGCGCAGGCGGGAGGCGCGCCCGAATGCGTTGATATCAGCGCCTCGTGACCAGGCCGTACGGTCCATATCCGCGTCCCCAGCGGCGGCCCGCCCTCAGCGCCGCGTCATATTTGGTCGCGCACGCCGCACCCGCGGCCAATATGCTCAAACCTGTATAGAATTCCCGGAAATTCGGAGCCTCAGTCGCTTCTTTTAATGTTGGAGGTGCCTATGAAGATTCTCTCGCGCTCCTGCGCCGCACTCGGATTTCTGCTCCTTGCGCTCCCGGCTCTGGCCGGAACCCAGGGGCGGGTTTCCGGCCGGGTGACCGACTCCGCCGGAAAGCCGATCGAAGGGGTGACGATCACCATCACCACGCCGGCCATCAAGAACTTCAAGCTGACGGCGAAGACATCCTCGGACGGCCGATACGGCTCGATCGTCAACGACGCGACGATGATGTACCACGTGCGGTTCGAGAAAGAGGGCTTCGTGCCGGCGGAGACCGACAAGAAGTTTTCCACCGTCGACATCACCAGCCTCGACCAGAAGCTGCTCAAGACATCCGAGGCGCCCGCCGCGAAGGGCGGGGCTCCCGCTCCGTCCCAGGCAGCGGCGCCGTCCGGAAGCGAGCAGGCTGCCGTGGCCTACAACGCCGCGGTCGACCTTTTGAACTCGGGCGACAAGCCGGGGGCCGAGGCGAAGTTCAAGGAGGCGGTGACGAAGAACGCGGACCTCCCCCAGGGATGGCAGGCGCTGACGACCCTCGCCTACGACAAGAAGGACTGGGCGCACGTCATCGAATACGGCCAGAAGGCGACCGACCTCGATCCCACGATGACTTCCCTCTACGGCCTCATGGCGGACGCGGCGAACAAATCAGGCGACAAGAAGACGGCCGCGGATATGCGGAAGAAGTTCGAGGACGCGAACCCGGACACGCCGGAGATGCTCTACAACAAGGGGATCGACGCGTACAACAAAAAGAAGTCGAAGGAAGCCGAGGACCTGCTGTCGAAGGCCGTCGAAGCGAAGCCGGATTTCGCGCTGGCGCATTACTACCTCGCGCTCTCGGCGATGAACAACAAGCACAACCCGGTCGCGCGCGAGCATTTCCAGAAGTACCTGGAACTCGAGCCGAACGGCAGCGAATCGGGGACCGCCAAGGAGCTGTTGCCGCTCGTCAAGTAGTCCCTAGCGGCGCCCCGCGCGAAGCGCGGAAAGGTCGCCGCGTCGTATTTGGTCGCGCGCGTCTTACGCGCGGCCAAATACGCTCAGAGTCAGCGCCCCGTGACCGCGCCGTAAAGGATTTCCCCGCGAGGAGCCGGCCTAAGCCCGGATCGCGGCGACGCGGCAGAGGCGGGGACCCGGCAGATCATCGTCGTCGATCGCCAGGACCACCACGACGGCGATCGCGAACAGGAGCAGCACGGCCGAGACTTCGCCGGGGATCCGCGAAAAGAGACCGGAGAGCAGCAGGAAGAGGGGGTTCACTGGCGGTCCTGAAACGAAACCGATTCGACCCGCAGGGGCAAAGTGGAGTCGGCGTCGAAGTCGAGATCGATCAATTGCCTGGGTTCCGTGATGTCCTGGAGGCGCGTGAGGAAGGCATCCAGAAATTCCTCGCGGCCTTCGATGACTTCGGTCAGCGTGATCCGTCCTCCGAGCAATTCCTGGAGTGGATCCGAGGAGTCAGCAAACGTCAGTTGGATTCGCAAGTTGACCTTTGCAAAAGCAAGCCGGGGGCCATGGCACAAACGCGACGAAAAGCCCGTTTTCAAAGGCTTTTCCTCTGTTCAGTTTTTCCGCACTGACACGTGATGTACGGCAGATTACAACAACGCCGACAATTTGTGGCAATTCCCCGTGCGAGAATCGCCGCGTGGCTCGCTCTGGCGCGTTCAAGGACCGGCCCCTGTGGCGCCGGCTGCAGACCATCCATCACGAGGTCAAGGAAGGGAAGTTTCCGAACGCTTCCACTCTGGCGGAAGCTCTCGCCGTTTCGTCGAAGACCGTCCAGCGCGACCTCGACTATCTGCGCGACGAGCTCGACGCCCCCATCCAGTTTGACCGGCTCGAAAACGGATATTCGTACTCGCGGACGGACTACGTCCTTCCTTTCCTTCCAGTCGACGGAAAAGACCTCTTCTCGATCGGCGTCGCCGCGCAGTTCCTGGAGCTCTTCGGAGGGACTCCCCTCGGGGGGGACCTCAAGGACTGCTACGAACGGCTGGCCCTTCTGATGCCGCCGGCGGTGCGCCTGCGTCCCGAAATCGTCATGGAGAAACTGGCGCTCCGGGCCACCGCGTTCCGGCCGGTGCGCGAAAACACCTGGGAGGCCGTCTCGGAGGCCCTGCAGCGCGGTGTTTCCCTTTCCATCCGATACCACCGGCCCGGTGAGCCCGCCGGCGAGCCGCGCGTGATCCGTCCTTACGCCTTCGTTCTCGCGGGACGCGACTGGATGGTCCTCGCGGAGGACCAGGCCGCGGGCCAGGTCAAGATCTTCTACCTCGCGCGCATCGAAGGAGCGGCGTCGACGGGCGAGCGGTACTCGATCCCGCGAGATTTCGACGCGGAGCGATTCTTCCGGCACACCTTCGGTCTCTTCGTCGGGGACGGCAAGCCCTTTCGGATGCGCGTCCGCTTTTCCCCGGCGGTTTCGGACGACGTGCGCGAGCTGGTGTTTCATCCCGAGCAGAAGATCGAGACGACGGCCGCGGGAGAAGCCGTCCTCGAAATGCCGGCGCAGTCGATCAAGGAGGCGCGGAGATTCGTACTCGCTTACGGAAAAGACGCCGTGGTTCTCGAGCCGCCCGAGCTGATCGCCGACCTCCAGAAGGAGGCGAACGCGATGGCGCGCGCCTACCGGGGCAAAGCCGCCTCCCGCAAAGGCGCTCGCTGAGGAGGAATGCCGCGGAGAACGGGATGATGCGGAGTCGGCTTTCACCGCCCGCCGGAACATCCCGGCCGGAAGCGCCGTTCTCATCCGGGAGCGCCATGAACAGAACTGATACCTTCTTCCGCGTGCGTGTCGCCCGTTTCGTCCTGGCCCTGATCGTGACTGTTCTCGGCACCGGCTGCAGCGTGACCGTCGCGCCGGTCGTCGCTCCCGATCCCCAGGTCGCCTGCCCGGGAGGGCTGACGGCGTGGCGGCTCGACATTTCGGATCAGCGCGCCGACCGGGCGGACTCCGCGAAAGTCGTCCAGGCGATTCGCGAGTCCCTCGTGCGGTCCCTCCCCGGGTGCCGCTGGATCACCGATCCGGGAGCGCCGCTGATCGGGATCGAAGTGCACCGGTTCTCGGTCAAGCAGGACGGGAATTGGGAGGCGTTTGCCGAGTGGAGCGTCACCGCCCGAGACGCCAGTGGGCGCACGCTCACGGAGTTTCAGGCCGAATCGCAGATTTCGCGTCCCAACTATCGGGGCATCGACAACGAAAAGGCGGCGCTCCAGGAGGCCGTCGATCAGGCGATGCGTCGAACCCTCGCCGGCCTTCGCTCCGTCCCGTCTACGAGATAATTCGACCTCGTCCGAGGACACTCCGCGGGCCGCGCCATTCCGTCACAGGAGCGTAAGCCCCATGACGCCAGAGATTAAGGGCGTCGTGCGGTCCGCCGCCCGTGGAACGCCTTTCGCAGCCGCCACCGGCGGAGGGACTACGATGAAAAGGCTCGCCTCATCTCTCGCCGCCGCCGCCGCGATCCTGATCCTGACCGCCGCCGCCGCCATCGCGGCTTCTCCCGGGAATCAGGTCTTCGAGCTGGCGACGATCCTCTCGGGGACGTTTCAGGGATCCACTCCGGGCAACGAGCTCCGTCTCGACCTGCGGCCGGTCGGCTCAGACTCCGCGCACCCTCACGACCTCTTTCTGGAAGTCACGGGCAAGTACCAGGGCGAGAACGTCCGCCGGCAGGGCCTCGTCCGGCTCGAGCTCCAGGGCAAGGACGTTTACTTCGGGTACATCCCGCACTTCGATGCGACCGTGACTTCCATGTCGCCCATGGCGGCTCAGTTCACAGACAGCGAGGCGAACGCGGCGTGCGGGTTCCACCTGGCTCCGCGGGGAGACGGATTCGCGGGCGAAACGTCGGGATCGAGCTGCGCGTTTGCGATGCGAGGCGCGGCGGGAAAGTGGACGGTCGAGCTCGAGCCCGGATCGATTCGGCTCCGCGACAACCGATCAGGGGAGACGCTGCGGTTCAAGAGGGTCTCCAAAGGGTAAGAGGCCCTCGACCGGCGCTGGTTCCACCCTCGGAGCCGGCGCCGGCCGCGTCGGCGGCGGGGTGGAAGGCTCCGCCGGGTGCGGCAGGAACTTGCGGACGATCTCTTTCACGGGTCCGGAGAACTCGCCCTTCAGGATCCACTTGATGAATCCCGGTTCCTCGCGGCTCATCTCCTGGAGAGTCCGGCCGCGATTCTTCCCGAAGTTGACCGTCGGGTCCCCGTTGATGAGCCGGATCTTTCCCTCCGGGTCCATGTCTCGGTCGAGTCCCGCGCAATAGAGCTCGTGCAGCTCGACGACGGATCGCGGAAGCTTGTCGTACCGCGCGAGCTGGCCTTCCAGAACCCGCAGGGTCATCTCCGCGTCCGCCAGCGCTCCGTGAGCTCCCGCGTGGTCGGACTCGCAGTAGAAACGCGCGGCCGCGGAGAGGTGCCGGGGCTCGTGGGCGAAGAAGATCCGCTGCGCATCCACGAGCCGGCGGGTCGAAACGTCGAAGTCGATGCCCGCCCTCAGGAATTCGATCCGCAGCACCGGCAGGTCGAATCCCGCGATGTTGTAACCGGCGAGATCGCAGCCGTCCAGAAAGGCGGCCAGTTCGGGCGCGAGCTCGATAAAACCGTCGAGCCCTGCGACGTCGGCATCTCGGATTCCATGGATGGCAGTGGACCCGGGCGGGATCGGCATCCGTGGATTCACGCGACGCACCCACCTCTCGCGGCGCCCATCGGGGTGGACCTTGACGCACGCGATTTCGACGATCCGGTCTGAGCGGGGATTCGTGCCCGTCGTTTCGGTGTCGAAGACGACGACCGGACGATCGAGCGCCAGGAGCTTGTCCAGCATGGAGAGAAGATCGTAACCGATTGCGCAAGCGCGGGCGACGGGCCATGGCCCGCGTTTTGCTCCCAGTCCAGCCGGGGAGAGATCATGGTTCCTCTCGTTGCAGCGGTTCGCGTCGAGACGCGGTGGGAAACCCGCCGACCGGTGGTGCACTGTGTCGCACGGCTCACACGCGCGTTGAGCCGGAGGGAACGGGAAGAGATGAGCCGTTTTCCCGAGTTCCAGATAGGCGAAGACTCGATCAAGTACTCCTGCCGGCCGGAAGAGACAGAAGCGGCGGAGAAGCGTCTCTCGAGCGCCCTGCGCTCCGTCGCGGACACGCCGGAGCGTACCCGGAGGCCGCGGCTGGTCTTGTAATCGTCGCCTCCGCTCACTGCGGGAGCTGCCTTCGCCGCCGGCGAAGGCAACGGCGAACGGCTCGCCTGTCGGCTCGACCGTTCGCCTGCTCCCTTCGTTCGCTGCGGCTCCCGCCCCGAGAGGCTCCTCCTTCCCTTCGGTCAGGAGACTCCTCTCGGTGCGAGCTTAGCCACCATGGTGGTAACCCTCCCTTTACCCGCGGTCGGGGAGAGGGTTGGGGTGAGGGAACCCCCAGGTAGGCGGTGCGTCTTCGCCGGTTGCTTCGCCAGGGGCGGTGGCGCGGTGAGGTCTGGCGAGCCTCCCCCCGTTCGTCAGTAATTCTCGGAGAAGAGCCAGAAGAACAGCTCGCCGAACCTTGCCAGCAGTCCTCGCTTGTGCCACTTCTCTTTCGTGAACTGCTCGCTTCTCGAGAGATCCACCTCGATCATTTTCTCGACGCGATCCGCAAACCGCCGGTCGTAGACGGAGACACTCGCCTCGCCGTTCTTCTTCATCGAACGGTTCACGAAGTTGATCGACCCGATCGACGTCCAGATCCCGTCCACGACCATGACCTTGTTGTGCATCATCGTCGGGAGGTACTCGAAGATCTGCACACCCCCGTCGAGGAGCTCGTTGTAGTGGAAGCGGGAGGCGTTGCGGACGTTGGGGCTGTCGATGTACTTGCCGGGAACGAGCACCCGGACGTCCACGCCCCGAGCAACCGCCTGGACGAGCCCCTCCCGGATCTGACGGTCGGGGACGAAGTAGGCGTTTTCGATCCAGATGCGCCGGCGCGCCGCCTGGATGGCCATGTAGTACTGGAGCTTCGCCATCGAGCTCTGGTCCGTCCGGGAGCTCGATATCGCCTGGGCGAACATGTCCCCTGCGGGCGCCGTTTCCGGAAACTGAGCGCTCCCGTGGAGGACTTCGCCCGTCGTGTGGACCCAGTCTTCGAAAAAGATGTGCTGCAGCTGGGAAACGACTGGCCCCTCCACCCGGATCATGGTTTCCCGCCACTCGAAGGGATTGCGCGCGTTGCCCTTCCATCGGTCGTCGATCCCGACGCCTCCGCAGAATCCGACGCGCCCGTCGATCGTGAAGATCCTGCGATGAGTCCGATTGCCGACCTTGTAAAGCGAGTAGATGCGGAGGGGCTTGTAGATCTCGACACGCGCACCGGCCGCTGTCATCTCGTCCGCGAGCGATCCGAGAGAAGAGCCGAACCCGTCGACGAGAACGCGGACGGCAACCCCGCGGCGCGCCCGCCCGGCCAGCACGCGGGCGATCCGGGTCCCGAGCTCGCCGTCGTCGAAGATGTAGGTCTCGAGGTTGATCGATGTCCGGGCGTTCTCGAACGCCTCGATCATCGAGCCGAAGATCTCATCTCCGTTCTGCAGGAGATCGGCCTTGTTTTCCGGAACGAGGTCCGTCCCGAACGCGTCGAGAGATCGCCGGAACTCGGTGCTGTCGACGCCATAAGCGGGCTCGTACTCATAAACCGTCCGCTTCTCGGAAAAAATGTAGGAACACCCGCTCAGCGAAAGCAGGGCGGAAAGGGCAAGCAGGAGGGCGACACGAGAGCGCGCCGTCAGCGGAGTTCTCCCCCGAGAAACGGAAAAATACGCGGACGGCAGGACGGCATTTGCTCTCACCCTACTCCCCGCCAGGGAGAACGGCTCCCTGGAGCAGACCACTCACTCTCCGCGGGATCAGCAAACCGATCCTCATTCGCCGCACGCATCGCCTGGGCGCTCGAGACTTGTCTGGCTCAATGTTCCGCCCCTCACCCCGGCCCTTTCCCCGGCGCGCGGGGAGAGGGAGCCGAGCTGCGCCATCGGCAACATGGTGGAGCCGCAGCGAACGGAGGGAGCAGGCCGGCGGTCGAGGCCGCATCCGGCCGAGCCGCCGGCCGGTGCCGTTCGCGGTCAGCGAACGGCAGCTCCCGCAGTAAGCGGAGGCGACGTGGGCGACGTAATACTCTGTGAGCATGCTGCTGAAACGAGCTCGTCGTCCGCGCAAGCCAAAAGTCTACCGAGTCCCGGTCGAGACATACGTGGTCACGCTTGCGATCGCGTTCGCGTTTTCGGTCGCCATGTCGCTGCTGTCGCGGCCGAAAGAGGTGCAGTACCTCCTGCCACACCGATTCTCCGTCGAGGATGAAGCCTTTCTGCCTTCCGCCCACGCCCTCGCCGACCCGTCGATCCTCCCGGGCAACCGGGCTCGCGTGCTGGTCAACGGACAGGAAATCTTCCCGGCGATGCTCGCCGCAATCTCGAGCGCGCAGCGCAGCATCAACCTGGAGTCCTACATCTTCTGGTCCGGCTCGATCGCGAACAAGTTCCGGGATGCGCTGATCGACCGCGCGCGGCATGGCGTCCAGGTCCGGCTCATCCTCGACTCCGTGGGATCGAAGTCGAAGCTCAAGGATCCGGACATCGCGGCGCTCCGGCAGGCGGGCTGTTTCCTCGAGATCTACCATCCCCTCCGCCCGTGGAACCTGAACTCCTTCGACAATCGAACGCACCGCAGAATCCTCGTCGTCGACGGGAAGATCGGATTCACCGGAGGAGCGGGAATCGCCGATGAGTGGCTGGGCAACGCGGACTCCAAAAATCACTGGCGCGACACCCAGGTGCAGGTCGAAGGACCGGTGGTGGCGCAGCTTCAGGCGACCTTTCTGGAGAACTGGGCGGAAGTCCGGGGTGAGGCGCTGCTCGGCGAAGAATTCTACCCGCGCCTGGAGGAGGTCGGACAAAGCCGTTCCCAGGTGATCCATTCGACCTCGCGCGCGCCGAGCTCGGCGACGAAGCTTCTCTACGCCGTTTCGATCGCGTCCGCCACGAAACGCCTTTACCTGTCCAATTCCTATTTTCTGCCCGACAAGGAAACCAGTGCGGCGCTCGTCAACGCGGCCCGCCGGGGCGTGGATGTCGAAGTGATCGTACCCGGCGAGGTCAACGATGTTCCCGCAACGAAGGCCGGCGGGCGCTCCGCCTTCGGAGACTTGCTCCGGGGGGGCGTGAAGATCTTCGAGTATCAGCCGACGATGTTTCACCCCAAGACCATGGTGGTCGACGGGGTGTTCTCGACGATCGGGTCCACGAATTTTGACAACCGCTCTTTCCGGAAGAATGACGAGATCAACCTGACTCTCGCCGATCCGGTCGTGGGATCCCGCATGGAGGCCCTCTTCAAAGATGACCTGACACACTCGCGCCCCTACACCCTCGAGGACTACCAGCGTCGATCGATGAAGGATCGGATCTTCGAGTGGGCTGTTCTTCCGTTCCGAGCCGAGCTCTGACGAGAGTTCGTACAAAGGACGTTACAAATCCCTGCTAACCGGTGACAACCTTCGTCACCAGCGATACGGTCGTCCCGAATCAATCCATTCAGAAACAGAGAGTTAGCGGTTTACGGGCAGTGGCCGCCGCTTTGCAATACTGTTCGGCGAGGAAACAAAATCCTCACCTCCTCCTTTCGCCCCCCCGGCGGCCCCACCCCGTCCGGGGGTATTTTTTTGCCCGGGAACCCCACGGCCTGCTTCTTGCTGCCCGGGTTTCCCATGAAACGAGACGAGATCGGCGCCGGCGCCCTCGCGGCACGGTCGAACCCCTTCCGGTGGCGCAGGACAGCCGTCCTCCCGAACAGCTCGAATCCACGACCAGGCACATCTTCCTGATGAAGGACGGCGAGTACCGTTGCTCCCGCTGCGGCGTCACCATGAACGACCGGTCCCTCGACGAGGAGTGCGTTCGCGCAGGACTTTCGGGCGCCTCCTCCTGATCCCTGGTTCGCCTCACCCCTCACCCTCACGTTCGCCCGGCGGCCTCGCCCCGGCGCCCCCTCCTGATACCGTTTCTTGATGCGCGTCCTCGCGGGAGACATCGGCGGGACCAAGACCGCCGTCGCGATCGTCGAGATCGGCGCCCAAAGCCTCTCGCTCGAACGGTTCAAGAAATACCCGAGCGGGCGCTACGGCTCCCTCGAGGAGATCCTCCGGGACTTCCTGAAAAGCGAACGGAGCGTGCCGCGGGTCGCGGGGTTCGGCGTCGCCGGCCCGGTCGTTGATGGCAGGGCGCGGATCACGAAGCTTCCCTGGATCATCCAGGAAAGCGAGCTCGCCAAGGCCTTGCGGATTCCCCGGGTCCGGTTGACAAACGACTTCGTCGCCGCCGCTCTCGGAATCCCGTACCTGACACGGCGGCAGATCTCGGTTGTCGCCGCCGGCCATGAAGAAAAGCGCGGCGCAATGGCGCTGATCGGTGCGGGGACAGGGCTCGGGCAGGCCGCGCTGTGGCGCGCCGGGGGACGCATCGAAGCCCTGCCCTCGCAGGGTGGACACTCGGATTTCGCCCCGCGTACCCCTCGAGAGGACCGGCTCGTGGTCTTCGTGCGGCGGCAGTTCGGCCGGGTGAGCCGCGACCGTCTCTTGTCCGGAGAAGGACTCGGTCACATTTACGACTTCCTGAAGTCGGACGGAGGCGCGCCCGAGTCTCCTGCGATCGCGAGCGCTTTCGAAACCGAGGACCGCGCGGCGGTCATAGGACGGGAGGGACTCTCGGGAGCGGATCGCCTCTCTGCTGAGGCGCTCGCGACATTCGTGTCGATCTACGGGTCCGAGGCGGGGAACCTGGCGCTCCAGTACCGGTCGACAGGCGGCCTCTACGTGGGCGGCGGGATCGCTCCGAAGATCCTCCCGGCGTTGCTCGGCGGTTCGTTCGTCGAGGCTTTCCGCAACAAGCCTCCGATGGAAGAGCTGCTGGCGAGGATTCCGATCCGCATCGTCCGCGAGCCGAGGCTCGGGCTGTTCGGCGCCGCCGCGGTCGCTTACAGGACGGCGATCGAAACGACGCGCCCCTCTTCGAAAATCAGACGCCGCCCCACCCGCCGATAGTCCCAGCGGACTCTCCGCCTTCCGTCTTCCTTCGTTTCCAGCATCGAGTCGGGCTGGCCGAGGAGACCCCGAACCTCGGAGTACGTCATTCCCTCCTTGACCATCCCGACCGAGACGTCCTGGTCGCCGGCGACCACGGGAGCCGCCTCGGCGACAACGCGCTTGTGCTCGGATTCCCCGACGACCGCCTTCGTCTTCAAGAGGGGATTCGTGAGGCCGTCGATCAGGCCGCTCACCGTCGGTTTGTCGCGGACGATCCAGACGACCACCGCGACGACGAGCACGAGGAAGATGAGACGCTTCATGGGGCGACTTCCCGCCCGGACCGCTGGGCGCCGGAGTCCTTGAAACGCGGCGAAGGGCTCAGCGGCGCGCCGCGTCGGCCAGAGTGCGTTTGATCCGCGCCTCGAGCTCTGCGATCGTGCGGACGCAGGCGGCGCGCTGTCCCGGCTGGACTCTCCAGACGATGCCCTCGGCCGAAAAGACCGCGTCCTCGAGTGAAGGCTCTCCTTCGCCGCGGCCCAGGGTGCGTTCCTCCCGGAGCATCGAGCGGCGCGCGTGGAGCAGCGCCTGGAGGGCCTCCACGCCGGGGCTGATCCGAAAGCTCAGAATCTCGGAGGTTTCCGGATCCGTCGCTAGCGCCGTCGAACCCGACGCTTGCGGGAAGTCCGCAGAGCTTTCCGCGAGCTCGATCCAGTTTTGTGCGGTCATGCGCCGGGGAGAGTGCGAGCCGCGTGCCCGAACGGGCGTTCGCCGTAAGTGCTGCACCGAGAGAGCATTCAGGAACCGGCGGGGAAAGAGGAGAGCTGGGACGACGGAAAACCGTCACTTCGAGTGACGGAACGCTACTGTCCGAGGGAGCGCAGCGCTTCGCGCGCCCGGTTCGCCCGCTCGACGAGCTCGTCGATCTTCTGGCGGCACCAGGCGACCTGGGAGGTGAGCACGAACCACCGGATCTCCGTGGTGCTCAGGTTCGGGTCTTCCATGGAAGGCTCGTCCCACTCGATGCCGCGGGTACGCTCCTCGCGGATCATCGCCCGGCGGGCGTATCGAATCGCTTCGAGGTCCCCCGACGACGCGAGCTTCAGTTCGAACCGCAGGGTCATCCGACGGGTTAGATCGATTCGCAGCGCCACGGCCTCGGACTCCGCGGGAGCGGAAGCCCCGGCCGGGCTCTCGACGACTCGAATCGGTTTCATGAGGGGGCAGGGATTATAACCCCGATCCTGACCGGAGCACCATCGGATCTTCGTCTCCCCCCCGGCATAGAATCCCCGCTTTACCGGGAAAGGACGTCATGAACGAGAAGGTTCCCATCACGGTGGCGGCGGGGGATGGCATCGGCCCCGAGATCATGGCGGCCACGCTCCATATCCTGGAAGCCGCCGGCGCGCGGCTCGAAATCGAAACCATCGAGATCGGCGAAAAGGTCTATCTCTCTGGAAACAGTGCGGGAATCGCCCCCTCCGCCTGGGAATCCCTGCGGCGGACGAAGGTCTTCCTGAAGGCCCCGATCACGACCCCGCAGGGCGGAGGCTTCAAGAGCCTGAACGTCACGACCCGGAAGACGCTGGGCCTCTACGCGAACATCCGCCCCTGTGTGGCCTACCACCCGTTCGTGGACACCCTCCACCCGGGGATGGACGTCGTCATCGTCCGCGAGAACGAGGAGGACCTCTACGCGGGAATCGAGTACCGGATCTCGCCGGACGTGACCCAGTGTCTGAAGCTGATCACCCGCCGCGGCACCGAACGGATCGTCCGATATGCCTTCGAGTATGCCCGCGCCCACGCCCGCAAGCGGGTCACGTGCTTCACCAAGGACAACATCATGAAGATCACCGATGGTCTGTTCCATCGCGTGTACGACGAGATCGGAGCGGAGTATCCGGACATCGAGAAGGAGCACTGGATCGTCGACATCGGCGCCGCGAAACTCGCAGACACGCCGGAAGCGTTCGACGTGATCGTGATGCCGAACCTCTACGGCGACATACTCTCGGACGTCGCCGCGCAGATCGCCGGATCCGTCGGCCTTGCCGGCTCGGCGAACATCGGCGCGCGGTGCGCGATGTTCGAGGCCATCCACGGATCCGCTCCGCGCCGCGCTGGACAGAACCTCGCGAACCCTTCCGGGCTTCTGCTCGGGGCCGTGATGATGCTGGTGCACATCGGACAGCCGGACGTCGCCGAGCGCGTCCACAACGGGTGGTTGAAGACGCTCGAGGACGGCGTCCACACCTACGACGTCTACGCGGAAGGCGTGAGCCGCGAAAAGGTGGGGACGAAGGAATTCGCGGAAGCGGTCGTCCAGCGCCTCGGACACGTGCCGGAAAAGCTGAAGGCCGTGCGTTACGGCGCGACGCCCCCGCGCGGACCGGAACTTCAGAATGCGCCGCCGCCGCAGGTCGGGAAGAAAGAGGTCGTTGGGGTGGACGTGTTCGTCGACTGGCCGACCGGAACTCCGGACGAGCTCGGCCAGAAACTTCAGGGTGCCGTCGGCGGAGGCCTGAAGCCGACCATGATCACGAGCCGCGGACTGAAAGTCTGGCCGGACGGTTTTCCGGAGACGTTCACGTCGGACAATTTCCGATGCCGTTTCATGGCGGAGACCGCAGCCGACTCTCTCACGCCGCGCGACATCATCGCGCTGCTCGAGCGCGTCACCGCCGCCGGCCTGGTATTCGGGAAGATCGAGACGCTGGCGGTGTACGACGGGGAGAAGGGCTACACACTCGGACAAGGTGAATAACCGTCACCTCCGCTCACTTCGGAACGTTTCCTTCCCCTTGTTTCGCTACAACTCGCGCTTGACACCGCGTTGATTGAAGCGACGCTCTGCCTCCTCTTCCCGCGCGCGGGGGGAGAGGGCGGGCGTACACGGACGAGTCGTGAGGGGCGGAACATCCAGCCTGCAGCCTGGCAGCGCTCGGATCGAGCCGCGGATGCGGCGGCGCCTTCTTTCTCCGCGACGCACTCTTCCTGCGTTGCGCCCTTCCGGGGCCGCGCCCGGACCAAATCCGGGGTTGACTGCGAAAACGCGCGTCGGAGTTCTCCGGGTTCAATTCCCGTCAGGAGGTGGCGACTTCGGGCCGCCGCACTTCGCCGGAAATCCGTCCGGTCGAGACGGCGGCGTGATTCCTGTTCCGCGGCAGCTCCACCGAAAAGACGGACCCCTGCCCGGGCTCGCTTTCGACGGTGATCACTCCTCCGAGGGCATCGACGATCTGTCGGACGATCCACAGTCCCAGGCCGAGTCCGCCGTAGTGGCGCCCGGAAACGGCGCGCTCGAAGCGTTCGAAGATGCGGGCCTGATTCTCGGGGGCGATTCCGATCCCCTGGTCGGCGACGGAGAGGCGCACCATTTCGCTCGTCCCGCTGACGCTGATCTCGATGGGGTGCCCCGCTCCGTACGTCATCGCGTTGGCGACGAGGTTCGTGACGATCTGATCCAGGCGGAGCCGGTCCCAGGCGCCGACCTGCGGCTCCGGCGCGTTCACGAGAAAGGTGCATCCGGCCCGCAGGAGCGACTCCTCGAGGCGAGTCGAGACCTCGCGTACGACGGCGGAGAAGTCGACGGACTCGATGTGAACGTCGAGCCGCCCACCGGTGATCCGGGAAATGTCCAGAAGGTCGTTGATCAGATGGGTCAACCGCTCCACCTGCCGTTCGGAAGTGGCGAGACGCTCCTCGAGCGCGGCGGGAGTCGGACTTCCGCCGGTCCGGAGCCGCCGAAGGAGACCCTGGATCTGAAGCTGCAGGGTCGTGACCGGGGTCTTCAGCTCGTGGGACGCGACGGAAAGAAATTCGTCACGGGCTCGGATCGCTTCCTGCGCCTCCTCGTAGAGTTTGGCGTTGTCGATCGCCAGGCTCGCGCGGTATGCGAGCGCTTCCGCTAGCGCGAGGTCGTCCGGCGTGTAGCTTCGGCCGGAATCGGATCCCACGAAGGTGATCGTGCCGAGAAGCTGCCCGCGGACCCCGATCGGGACGCACATGTAGGAACGGAACCCGAACTTCGCGATCGCTTCGAAGTGCTCCTCGCTCGTCGTCACCGCGCGCAGCATCTCTTCCGAGATCGAGGACGCTAGCTCCGGATTGCCGGTCCGGAGGACGTTCGGTGGTCCGTACGGTGTGTCCGGCCGCGCGGGGTACCGCTGGCCCAGCGCCTGCAGCTCGCTTCGGAGACGCGGGTCCCCGTGCTCCGTCACCAGGCTCTTCAGCGTGCCGTCGGCCTCGCGCATGTCGACGAGACACCAGTCGGCGACTTCGGACACGGCGAGCCGGGCGACGCTCGACAGGGTCGCGCGGTAGTCGAGCGACGACGCGAGGACCTCGCTTGCCCGGGCGAGAAAGGATGACCTGGCTTCGTGCCACTCGGCCAGAGCCCGCTCCTGCCGCACGAGGTCGAACAGGCGGGCGTTCTCCATCGCGACACCGGCGCGAACCGCGAGGTCCTCGGCGAGCGCCAGGTCTTCGGGACCGAAGTGCCTCCCCGACTCCGAGGAGACGAGAGTGACGACGCCGACCACCGCGAGAGAGTCTCGAATGGCGACGGCCATCACCGAGACGATTCCCATCTCTCGCAGGATTTCGTAGGACTCCGAATTCCTCGCCACCGATGCCAGCGCGTCATCGTCGATCTGTTCGATCAACTCGGACAAGCCCGTGCGCAGGACCTGGGGAGGGCCGATGGGCGCGTCGGCGTCGAGCAGATTCGCATCGTGGAGCGCTCGCGCGAGCTCCGCCCTCGCCGGCGAAGCGCAGGTGACCGCCACACGCCGGATGTTTTCCTCGACCATCAGGTCGATGAAGCACCAGTCGGCGACGTCGGGCACCGCGAGAGCCGCAATGGACTGGAGCGTCGATTTCGTGTCGAGGGACGAGGCGAGGACCTGGCTCGCACGCGCCAGAAAAGACGACCGCCGCTGAGCGGCTTCCGCGGCGGCGCGCGCGGCCTGCTCCCGCCGGAGCAAGTCCGCGCGTTCCGACTCGTTTCTCTTGCGCTCCGTGACGTCGAGGGCGAAGGCGACGAAGCGTTCCGCGGCGCCCGGCAGGAGCGCGCCGCCGAGAAGCACTCCCACCCGTTCGCCTCCGGCCCGGAGATATTCCTTTTCGTAAGGACGAAAAACGCCCTTCTCCCGGAGGTCGCGGATCGCTTTCTTGTCCGCCGCCTTCCACTCGGGGGGCGTCAGCTCGTCCCATCTCACGTTTCCGGTCCCCAGCTCATCGCGGGTGCGTCCGAGAATCCGGAGAAAGGCCTCGTTGCCGTCGTCGAGCGCGCCGGACAGATCGCCGAACCCGATGCCGATCATGCCGGAGTCGTACAGCCGCCGAAATCGCTCTTCGCTCGCGGCGAGCGCCCCGGCGGTTGCCTGCGCGCGGTGCCGTTCCTCCTGCTCGGCCTCGAAGAGGGCCGAGAGCCGCCGCGTGAGGACGACCGAAAGGACGACCGTCGCGCCGAGCGCGACCAGCGCAATGCCGCCCAGAACCGAGAACGAAAGGACGTTGGTGCGTTCCGAATCGGCGGCAGCGTCTTCGAGCGTGCGTTCGCGGAATTTCAGGAACGAGTCGATCGCGGCCTCGAGAGCCTGGCGGCGGGGCTCTACCGTCTCCGCGAACAACCTTCCAACCGTTTCAGCGTCCGCGCCGGAGCGCCGCAGAGCGATCGTGGCCTGCGCCGCGCGCTCGTGTTCCGCCTCCGCCTCTCTGAGCCTCTGAATGGCGCGTCTGCGCTCGGGGGCGGCCTGACGATCGAGCCGGGAGAGCTCGATGCTGACCGCGGCACGCGTGACGCCGAACTCTGTGAGCCGGTCCTCGTCCCCGGTCAGGAGGTATCCGCGGAGCGCCGTCATCTTCCGCTCGGCGACGGACTGGAAGCGCCCGAACTCGATGATCTCGCGCGATTGCTCGAGCGCCGACCGCCCGCTCAGGACGGCGCTGTTCAATGCGACCAGAGCCGCGGCCGCGAAGACGAGGACGAGCAGCGCCGCCCCCGCGAATCCGAGCCGCACTTTCCGGCGAAAGGCTTCCGGAGAAGATCTCTGGGTGGCTTCCCTGGTGCTTCGCCGGCGCGGAGAGGCCGAGCTCATGGACGGCTCAGACTATGGCGTAAATGCGACGGGGGTCAATCTTCGATCCGCCGCGCGGATCACTCCGCCGGGGCGTGCAGCTCCGCCGGATCCGCGTAGCCCTCCGCGCTCTCATGGCCGCCGTGGTAATCCGACGCGGTCGGCCGCGCGATACGCGACTGCGGAACGATGCGATCGCGCGAGAGCCCACGAAAATCCTCGAGGCTCTTCCATCCGCGATCGGCCCGTTTTTCGAGAAACTCCGTCATGTCACGAAGGAGCGCGCGAATGACATTCGGGCCGACCGCGCGATCGAGCATCGCCGCCGTGCACACCTGTACGGTCCCGCATCCCAGAAGGAAATAGTTCAACGCGTGGGCAAAGCTCGCGATCCCGCCGATACCGGAGAAACTCTTCTCGGGAAAGGCCGACGTCATCTGCGCCATTTTCGCGAGCGAGAGCGGAAGGATGGCGGGCCCTCCGAGCCCTCCCGTCGAAACCAGGCCGTCGACGTTCACCTCGAACTCCAGTGTCTCGGGATCGACGAGGGGCAACGACGTGAACGTGTTGGAAGATGAGATGGCGTCCGCGCCTCCGAGAAACGCGGCCCTCGCCTCGAGGACGATGTCGGTGGTCGACGGAGTCAGCTTCGCCCAGATCGGAATGCGCGCGACTTCCCGGACGACCTGCGCGACGACGGAGACGAGCTCCCGATCGCGCCCGATGTTCGACCCCATGTCCTGCCGGTCCATGTGAGGGCAGGACAGGTTCAACTCGAGCGCATCGGCGCCCTCCTCCTGGCACACCCGCGCGAGCGTCTGCCAGTGCGCGAGCTCCGTGTCGCTCCCCGAGCCGGCCATGATGGAGGCCACGAGGATCCTGCCGGGGTGCGCCTTCTTGATGCGGGAGATGCGAGGCGCCCACCAGTCGAGGGTCTTGTCCGAGATGAGCTCCCAGTTCCAGGAGGAGTGCAGGGCGGTGCCGGGCCGCTTCTGCATCGAAATCCCCGTGGACTCGATCTCCGCTCGCAGGAACTTGGTCTTCGGTCCCCGGACGTTCACCACCGGGTGGAGACCGATCGTCTTCGTGACGACGCCTCCCCAGCCCGCCTCGAACGCCCTCAGGATGTTCGCCTCGGACTCGGTCGGCGGAGCGGACGACAGCAGGAAGGGATTCTCGAACCGGACGCCGGTGAAGTTTACGGAGAGGTCGACGGTCATCTCGCCTCCGGTTGGAAACGTAAAATTGTATGCCCCCTGGGGACGTAAGTGGGTGAGGGGTTAAGGGTGAGGACGCATGGGAACCTCCAGGCGGACCGATCTCCCGTCCGACTCACCCCTCACCCCTCACGTCTCCCCTCACCGCTCACCTGCTACGGCCCCGGTTCCCTTCCTTCGGATATTCTTTCCGTTCCGCCAAGGAGGTTGGGGCATGGCCAGCACCGCGCTCTCGGAAGGCACGAACCGGGGCAAGACCTCGGATGTGCCCGTTCTCCCGAACTTCATCGGTGGCCGGTGGGTCGCGTCCCGGGCGCGGGAGTTCCAGGAGGTGACCAATCCCGCACGGGGAGAGGTCATCGCCCGCGCTCCTCTGTCATCCGCCGCGGAAGTCGACGAAGCGGTCGCGGCGGCGAAAAAAGCGTTCCCGGCCTGGCGCGACACCCCCGTCGTCACGCGGGCGCAGGTCCTCTTCCGGTTCAAGGTTCAGCTCGAAGAGCATTTCGAAGAGCTCGCGCGGACCGTCACGACCGAGCACGGCAAGACGCTCGACGAAGCCCGGGGCAGCGTGCGGCGCGGCATCGAATGCGTCGAAGTCGCCTGCGGCGCGCCTTCGCTGTCGATGGGCTATTCGCTCGAGAACATCTCGTCGGGCGTCGACTGCCAGGCCTACCGCCAGCCGGTCGGCGTCTGCGCGGCGATCGCTCCCTTCAACTTTCCCGCGATGGTCCCGCTCTGGTTTCTTCCTTTCGCGATCGCGACCGGCAACACGATGGTCGTGAAGCCCTCCGAACAGGTGCCGCTCTCGCAGAAGCGAATGATCGAGCTTCTCGAACAGTGCGGCCTCCCTCCCGGCGTCGTGAACCTGGTCAACGGGGGACGTGAGGTGGTCGAGGCGATCTGTGACCACCCGGGGATCTCGGCCGTGTCGTTCGTCGGCTCGACTCCGGTCGCTCGCGCGGTCTATCGACGCGCGACCCACTCGGGCAAGCGCGTGCAGGCACTCGGCGGCGCGAAGAATTTCGTCGTCGTTATGCCGGACGCGGACTGGGACCGGGCGATCCCGGTGATCACGGAGTCGTTCTACGGCTGCGCCGGAGAGCGCTGTCTCGCCGGGAGCGTCCTCCTGCCGGTAGGGGACGCGCACGCGGTCGCGCGGGAGCGCCTCGCGGAATCCGCCGGCGCCCTCAAGGTCGGCGACGGGACCGACGCGGCGGTCGACATGGGACCGGTCATCAGCGGCCGGCATCGCGAGAAGGTCCTCTCATACATCGACAAGGGTGTTGCCGAAGGGGCGAAGCTGCTGCTCGACGGCAGAAAACTGCGCGTGCCCGATCGTGAGAACGGCTTTTTCGTCGGCCCGACGATCTTCGACGGCGTCTCGCCGGAGATGACGATCGGCCACGAAGAGATTTTTGGCCCGGTCGCCTCGATCCATCCAGTCAAGACGCTCGAGGACGCCATCGCGGTGATGCACGCGCATCCGAACGCGAACGCGACGTCGATCTTCACGTCGAGCGGCAAGTCCGCACGGGAGTTCGCCCGCCACGCGTCCGCTTCCATGGTGGGAGTCAACATCGGGGTTGCGGCGCCGATGGCGTATTTCCCGTTCGGCGGTTCCAAGGACAGCTTTTTCGGAGACCTGAAGGTGCACGGGCGCGACGCCTTCGAGTTCTACACGGACAAAAAGGTCGTGATCTCGCGCTGGTTCTGATCCAGGTACCTCCGGGTTCCGGTGAGGGAGGACATATGCCACGCAAAGTGCTCGGCGGGCTCATCCAATGCGCGAATCCGCTTTCGGACGCCACCGCTCCGACGAAGGAGATTTCGGACGCCGCGATCGAGGCGCACATCCCGCTGATCGAGGAAGCGGGCCGGCGCGGCGTCCAGATTCTGGGGCTCCAGGAAGTCTTCAACGGCCCGTACTTCTGCCCGTCTCAGGACGCGCGGTGGTACGACATGGCCGAGCCCGTGCCCGGCCCGACGACGGAGCGCCTGGCGCATTACGCGAAGAAGTACCAGATGGCGATGGTGATCCCGGTTTACGAGCGCGAACAGGCGGGCGTCTACTACAACACCGCAGCGGTGTACGACGCCGACGGCTCGTATCTCGGCAAGTACCGCAAGAACCACATCCCGCACACGTCAGGGTTCTGGGAGAAATATTTCTTCAAGCCCGGCAACCTCGGGTACCCGGTCTTCCAGACGCGATACGCGAAAGTCGGCGTCTATATCTGCTACGACCGTCACTTCCCGGAGGGCGCGCGGCTCCTCGGGTTAAACGGCGCCGAGATCGTGTTCAATCCGTCGGCGACGGTCGCCGGGCTCTCCCAGTACCTGTGGAAGCTCGAGCAGCCCGCGCACGCCGTGGCGAACGGCTATTTCATGGCGTGCAGCAACCGCGTCGGGACGGAAGCGCCGTGGAACATCGGCAAGTTCTACGGCTCCTCGTACTTCGTGGATCCGCGAGGTAACTTCCTCGCCGTCGCCTCGGAGGACAAGAGCGAGCTGATCACGGCCGAGATGGATCTCGACGTGATCGAGGAAGTCCGGCGCGTCTGGCAGTTCTACCGGGACCGCCGCCCCGAGACGTACGAAGCGATGGCGTCTCTCGTCGGATGACGACGACTCTCATCCGGAACGGGACGATCGCCACCGCGACCGATCTGTACCGCGGGGACGTTCTCATCGAGGGTGAGCGGATCTCCATGATCGGATCCGCACTGACGATGCCGGCAGACGTGACGATCGACGCCGTGGGAAAGTACGTCCTCCCCGGCGGGATCGACGTCCACACGCACCTCGACATGCCGTTCGGCGGGACCACATCCGCGGACGATTTCGAGTCGGGCACGATCGCCGCCGCGCACGGCGGGACGACGTCGGTGGTGGACTTCGCGATCCAGTATCGAGGCCAGACCCTCCGCCACGCGCAGGAAGCCTGGATGGGCAAAGCCGAGGGGAAGGCAGCGATCGACTACGGCTTCCACATGATCGTCACGGAACTCGACGGCAAAGTGGAAGCCGAAATGGACGCCCTCGTCGCCGAGGGGATCACGTCCTTCAAGCTCTTCATGGCGTACCCCGGCGTCTTCATGCTCGACGACGCTTCGATCTTCCGCGCGCTGCTCCGCACACGCGAGAACGGCGGCACGATCTGTATGCACGCCGAGAACGGCGGGGTCATCGACGTGCTCGTCCAGCGGGCGCTGGCGCAGGGGCACCGGGCGCCGAAATACCACGCGCTAACCCGTCCGTCCCGCGCCGAGGGCGAGGCGACGCACCGGGCCATCGCCCTGGCGGAGATGGCGGAGGTCCCGATCTACATCGTCCACCTCTCCGCGGCCGAGGCCCTGGAAAAGGTGACGGAGGCCAGGGACCGGGGGATCCCGGCCTACGCCGAGACGTGCCCTCAGTACCTCTTTCTCTCCTACGCAAATTACGAGGAGCCCGGCTTCGAAGGAGCAAAATACGTCATGAGCCCGCCGCTGCGCGCCGCCGGAAACGAGGAGCGGCTCTGGCGCGGACTCGCCGGCAACGACCTGCAGGCGATCTCGACCGACCATTGTCCATTCTGCATGCA